>DASTDR010000103.1:0-2501 GCA_035710265.1 Gemmatimonadales bacterium
GTTTTCCACATCGAGCACAACCACTGGCATCAGTCAGACGTTGCGAAGTTCGAACTTCATGCAGCGGCTCTCAACGGCCCGCTCGTGGCCGAAAACACCAAGGTCACGTTCTGTCTTATCGACTTCGACTCCGATCCCCTCCTCGTGAGCCGGCGGAGCGAACGCGTCTACTTCGACTGTAACGGGGTCTTCCAGGGAATCTCTGTGGGCTGGGGTGACGAGTACCACCACTCCACACCGCTCCAGGACATGAACATCACTGGCATTCCCGCAGGCGTGTATTACCTGACACACCTTGCCAACCCCGCCGGAAATTGGCAGGAGTCGCGGTATTACAACAACGACTCCTGGGTAAAGCTCTACATCAGCCGAAAAGGTGCGAACCCCGAGGTTACAGTTCTCGAGCGAGCGCCGTGCCCCGTGACGGATCCAGCGAGCCCTGACTACCAGATACTCTGCGGCAATACGTCGAACAAGTAAGTAGAACCGCCGAGTCGGTGACTTGTGACTTGATTACCGCTGCGGCGGCTGCGGCGCACCAGCGACGAGGGGCTGAAGGGCGACTTTCCACGAGAGCGGCAGCGACTCAGGGTTGTAGCAGATTTTGTCGTCGCAGGCCTGGTATTCGAGCGTGCCGGTGATCACGAGCTCATTCTTGCCGGCGAGGGCCTTCCGCGCTTCCGCGGTCGCCTCCGGCACGACGTCCATCAGCAACTTGAAGGGCTTCTGAAACACCGGCACGCGCTCGTTCAGCGGGACGAAGTTATAAGTCTCGGACGCCGGATACCGCAGCGGCGTTGTCCGCACGTGCGGCTGCGGCGCGATATTCAGCGAGATGACGCGATAGTTCTGCGCGCCTGGTGCGTAGACGTGCATGCCTCGCTTGGGCGTGACTTCGAGTGCGAGCGTGAATCGCGTTCCGAGCGAAACGGTGGCGTCGCTGGGGTACGTGCTGAGGTCGAGATGGTTGGTCGAGACTTGTGTCGCCTGCACGGGAGCGCCACCAGCGCCCAGACGCAGCAGGACGTTCGAAACGGTGTTCCGCTCCCAGTAGTAGTCCTCGAAGAACCGCGAGGTCACGCGCCCCTGCCGATCGACCATGAACATGCCGGGAAACGGAATGCCTCTGAGCCGCTCGCTTGGTTCGTTCACCGTGGCGTATATCTGCAGATCGGCGCGGACCGCCGGATCCTTGCCGTTCGGCCCCAACGCCTCTTCGACAACGGTATTCAGGATTCCGTAGCGCCTGATGGTCGCGGAGCCGACGTCGGACAGAAGTGGGTAGCCGATCCCTTGACGCTTGGTGAAGTCAGCGAGAATCTCCTGCGAATCGTAGCTGATTCCCACGACACCGATGCCGTTCTTGCGGAGCTCTTCGAGACGACCTTGCAGCTCCACGAGCTGCGTTCGGCAGAATGGTCACCAATCGGCGGAGCGGAAGAACACCAGCATTGCGCCACGAGGACCCATGATCGACTGCAAGTTCCGCATGCGGCCCGTCTGGTCGCGAAGGTTGAAATCAGGGACTCGTTGTCCGACCTGCGGCCCAAGCCTGGCGACGTCGACCTTCTGGCGCGCTGGTGAAGGCGCCTGGCCGGCTTCGGCGTGGTAGGCACACACGATGGCCACGAAAGACGCCAGCAACGCGAGATTCCCAGACTTCATCACCCCTGCACCAGGCTCAGTATAACCATTTTCCTTCCAATGGATCGGCTGAAGTGGAGACTGTCCTTGCGAAAGGGAGATCCTGGCCTCCGCAGGCCCGTCCGTTTCATATTTTCGGGCGACCTGTTGTACCGTCTCTACCCGGACGGTAGACCGGGCTTTTACCCCTGACGCGCTCGGGGTCGCCCTTTGTGGAAGGGCTGCAGCCCGGCCTACGTGTTCTCGATCGCTTGAATCTTCCTCTTATCGTCTCCGTCATCGTGCTGGTTGCACTCGCAGTGCTCGGCCTGGTCGGCTATCTCATCGACCGCAGCGCGGATCAGCACGATTCCGATAACGGCGGCTGACGCAGGTGCCGCAACCGGAGCCTCCAATGCTGGGACGTTTCAGCGTGATTCCCACGACACTCGTGGTTTGCCTTCTATGGGCAGACGGGCTTTCGGCGCAGACAGCTTCTCGTGTCATTCGCCTGATCGATCAGCGCTGCGCCAACTGTCATGGGAATCCGTCGGCCGACCGCAAGGCCGACGTCGAGGGCGCACCGGAATGGACGACCTTGCGGCGGATGGCGCCGGAAACGATCCTCCAGGCAATCACGAAAGGCGCGATGCGCGTCCACGCCGAGGACGTGGCTGACGAGGTGAAGCGTGCGATGGCGGAGTACATCAGCGGCCGCAAGCTTTCGCCGCTGGCGGCAGGTGACGCGCGCAGCATGCCGAATCGATGCCCGGCCGCCGCACCGATGCGGGAGCCGGCCGCTGGTCCCGTCTGGAATGGCTGGAGTCCCGAGGCCACCAAGGCGCGCTTCAATCGTGCCTCCGGCTTGTCGCCGGACG
>DASTDR010000104.1:0-4083 GCA_035710265.1 Gemmatimonadales bacterium
GTGACGCCGCCGCCACCGCCGCCACCGCCCCCTCGACCCACGCGGCCCTCACGCGGGCGCCGCGCTCCCGCACCGGTTCCTCCAGCACCGCCGGCACAGGCGCCGAGTCTCGCGGCGCGCAGCTACGATCTGCCCTCGCTGCTCACGCAGGCGCGGGCGCTCCGCACACTGCCCGGCTGGTCATCGGACGTCGAGGTGTACTTTGGAACGGCACCCCTTATCGACGCGACCGCGCCACCACTCACGCCGGATGATCTGAGCGGTCTCGAGCGCACGGGCGAACGCTGGCGGCCGGGTGATGGAGGGGGCTCCGCCCTGGTTCCCTTGCGCGCGCGCGATACGAGCGAAGTCGTCGGGGCGGTCGCAATTCGTCCGCGGGCCACCCCGCACGGGCCATTGCCGGGTGGAATGGGATTCGCGTTCCCGGCGGCGCTCTTCGCCACCCTCGCGGCCGCGGTGATCGCGTTCCGCCAGCGTTCGTTGCGCCAGGGCGGATACGTCGGGGCGGTGGTGCTGCTCGCGCTCGGTTGTTATGTGGACGTCCGGGCCGCGGCGCGCCACAGCACCGATCGCTGGCTGATGGATACGCGCCGGCTGCTGCAGGAAGCGGCGACACGATTGCCCGCGCCACGTGTGCGCGTGGCAATCAATGATCTCGCGGCGCTGATTCACGATGGGGCAGTGGTGCCCGGGGAGCCGGGGGAGTCGGCGCCGCGCCGCGTGCGCATCGACGGAAATCGTGTCGCGGTGGCTGCCGTGCTCATCGGTGCGGGACGGTGGGTCGAGCTCCGCACTTACCCCGCCGAGCTCGAAGCGCCGCGCTGGCTGATCCTGCTCATTCCTTGTGCGCTGATTGGACCGTTCGCGATTTACCTGCTCCGCTGGGCAGAGCGCTCGCCGGTCCGGCAGCGTCGGGAAACGGCAATCGCATGGAGCTTTCTCACTCCGTCCATGCTCCACCTGCTTCTGTTTACCCTTGGACCGGCGTTGTACGCGCTGTTTCTCGCGACCCGCGCGCCCCTCAGGGCGCTGCTGCAGGATCCGCTGACCTGGAGTTCGTTCCGCCATACCGCTTTGTACGCGTTGTACGTGCCGGTCTCGGCGGCGCTGGCGCTGGCCGTTGCGCTCGCGGTGCATCGCTATCGCCGGCGCTGGGGCGGCCGGCTGCTGAGCGCCGCGCTGCTTCTGCCCTACGCCGCGTCCGTGGTCGCAATCGGATTGCTCGCGCAGGGGTTATTTCGCGCCGGTTCGCTCGGACTCGGCAGGATCGACTGGCTGAGCGATCCCAGTACCGCACTGCCGGGGCTGATGCTGATCTCGGTGTGGGCCCATGCCGGCGGCCAGATGCTCGTGTTCCTGGCCGGTCTTCAGCGTATCCCGCAGGCCTACATCGACGCCGCGCGCGTGGATGGGGCGGGGGCGTGGCGCCGGCTCACTCGCGTTATCCTGCCGCTGCTGCGACCCATTACGGGACTGGTGCTGGTGACCGGCGTGCTCAGCGCATTTCAGGTGTTCACGCTCGTTTCGGTGCTCACGCAGGGCGGACCGGGGCAGGCGACACACCTGATCGTGCACCGTGTGTATCAGACCGCGTTCGGTGCGCACGCCGTCGGCTCGGCGAGTGCGCTGGCGGTGTTGCTGTTTGTCCTGCTGCTCCTGCTGCGCTGGCCGCAACTGAAGCTGGTCCGAAGGCAGGTGTTCAATGCCCAGGCGTAGCTGGCCGCTGGCGCTGCTCGCGCTGATCTTGATCCTGCCTTTCCTCTATATGATCTCGGTCTCGTTCATGAGTGAGGTCGAGTTGCTGCGTTGGCCACCGGCGCTCCTGCCCCGGATGCCCACGATCGGCAACTATGTGGCCGCCTACGATGCGCTGCCCTACACCCGTGTTCTGCTGAACACGGCCGCGCTCGCCGGGTGTGTCATGGTGGCGCAGGTGATTACGAGCGCGGCGGCCGGGTATGCATTCGCGCGCATTCGATTCCCCGGGCGTGACAACCTGTATGCGCTCACGGTGGGCTTGCTCACGATTCCCTCGGTGCTGCTCGTGCTGCCGCGCTACCTCCTCGTGAACGCCGCCGGTCTCATCGATACCTACCCGGGGCTGATCTCAACGGAGTTGGTGTCGATCTGGGGTATCCTCCTCATGCGCCAGACCTTTCGCCAGCTGCCGCGCGATGTGGAGCACGCAGCGCGTCTCGACGGGGCGGGGGAGTGGACCCTGTTCTGGCGCGTGACCCTGCCGCTCGCCCGCCCGGCCGTGCTCGTGCTGGCACTGCTCGCGTTCATGGACCAGTGGCGGAGCTTTCTGTGGCCGCTGGTTGCTACAAACTCGCCGCAAATGGCTGTCAGTGAGGTCGCGCTCGCGCGCTTCCACGCCACGTATGCCGCGAACACCCCTTACCAGATGGCGGCGGCGGTGATGGTTACTGCGCCGGTGCTGCTCGTCTGCCTGTTCGCGCAGCGCTACGTGCTCCTGGGCGCCAGGCTGACCGGAGCCCGTGTGCGTCTCTAGGCTCCTGTGGCTCGCTAGTTGCAACGACTTTCCAACAAATGCCGACGGTACTACCTGATGCTGCACTCCGCAGCACCAGGCCGGTGACTGCCGGCGAGTGTGCACCACAGCGAGTCAGGAGAACGACGTGCGCCGGTCCGTGCTGTCGATCATACTGGTCCTCGGAGCGTTGCCGGCCGCCGTTCGCGCGCAATCGACGCCCCCCTCCCCCTCCTCTACGCCTGCACCAAGCCCATCCTCCGGCCGGCCTATGTACAAGCTGCGGCCCCATGCGATCGGCTTCGGTTTCTTCGCAACGCTCGGGGCGAACTGGCAGATGGAAGGAGTCGAAGTCGGGTACGTCCGCCGGCTGTCGCGTGGCCTCGCCGCGCTCTCAGTATCCGCCCGGGTCGGCACGTTCATCAACGAGAGCACGATGCTGGGGGGCTCGCAGGGGATCGGCATCGGCGGAACGATCGCCGCTCGCACTCGGATGAAGTCGTTTGCGCAGTTCGGGGAAGAGGAGGGCGGCACCGCGATCGGCGCCGACATGACGCTCGAGCTGACGGGCTACAGCGCATCGGGCTCGCCGTACCCGCGCTCGCGCTGGATGGCGATCTCACTGCTCCCTGCGCTGAGTGTGGGCACTGGTGATGCGCCCCGTTTCGCCATTGTGATCGGGCCCACGCTCTTCCTTGGTGACGGAAAGCCCGCCGTGCGTGGTTTGTTGTCGTTCCGTGGTGAGGCGCCGCTGGCGCGCCGGGAGCGCGTTCCCTAGGTTAGCGACCTTATGGTCGCGCCGACGCTGACCTCGGACCATCCCGGTCTGGAGGTTCTCGCCGAAGTCGCAAAGGTACTGGCCGCCGGGCGGGGAGGCTCCGTCGAGGAGGGGCTTGCCGGCGTCGTGGGTGTGTTGCGGCGCGGCCTCAGTCTGCGGCGCTGTCATCTCTGGCTCCGCTCCTCCGACGGCGCGCGCTTCCTCCCCATCGCCAGCCCCGAAGACGAAACCCAGCTTCCCGGCTTTACTGCGCCCGTGGCCGACTGGATCAAGCAGGGGCCGCAGCGCGAACGCACGAACGCCGGCATCCTCGTGCGCCTCCCCCTCGTCCACGAAGACGAGGCGCTCGGCTGCTTCGAGGCGATCATCCCTGAGGGCCGCCACGAGCGCATGGCTAACGACGTGCTCGTCGTCGTGGTGCAGATGCTGGGCCCCGTGGTCGCCGCAGCCGAGCTGTCGCAGGATCTGGCCTCCGAAGTGGCGCTACGCACGCGCGAGCTCCAATCGCAACACAACTTCGCCGCGCGGATCATCGATTCGCTCCCGGTGGGCCTGTACGTGATCGATCGCGCGTACCGGATTCGTGCCTGGAACCGCAAGCGGGAGGCCGGGACGCAGGGGGTGTCGCGCGAGGAAGCACTCGGCCGTGAGGTCTTCGAGGTGCTGGATCGCCAGCCGCGCGAGCTGCTCAAGCTCGAGTTCGACCGTGTGTTCGAAACGGGCGAGATCCAGCAGGTCGAGATGGATTCCCAGGCTACCGGTGAGGCGCGTCACTACCGCATCACCAAGATTCCCATGCGCTTGGATGGCGAGG
>DASTDR010000105.1:0-2600 GCA_035710265.1 Gemmatimonadales bacterium
AAGGTCAACACGTGCTGTCGTCGCGCCGCTCCGGCGACCAGGCGAATCATGCGGGCCCCATCGAAGCGCGCCACTCCGTCTGAGCCGACGTCTGCACCCCGGACATCGCCCACCGGCTTGTCGTCCAGCAGCACGGTTACCGCGGCACTACCCGAGGGTCCCGGCTGCATGACCAGGTTCACCTCACCGGCAGTGAACGGGAGCACGATCTTGCCGGTGCCTTTCCGGAGCTCGACGTACTGACGTTCGTGTCGCCAGTCGCCTTCTACGGTCACCGTCCCGCTCTGCCGCCGCTCAGCCCCGAGGTATGTCTCGCCGGTGATCCCAGCGTAGGAGGGCTGCCCGGTCCTCGCGAACACTGTCGCCTCGTGGCTCACAGCTGGCAGCCGAACCCCCGGATTGGCCGCCGCCAGCAGCCGCCGGATCTCGGATTCGATCTCGTCGTAGCTCCCCTCACCAACCCATCGCTTGACCAGCTGTCCCTGGCCGTCGAAGAGGTACTTCGTTGGCCACGCGTCGTTGTCCAGGGTCCGCCAGATCGCGACTGCGTTGTCGATCGCGATCGGATAGGTCAGTCCATGGTCGCGAATGCCACGGTCGACGTTCTCGGCGCGCTTGCTAAGCTCGAACTCTGGCGAGTGAACCCCGACCACGACTAGCCCGAGCGAGGCGTAATCGCGATTCCAGGCCCTGAGATACGGCAAGGTACGAATCCAGTTGATGCAGGTGTACTCCCAGACGTCGACCAATACCACCTTGCCACGCAGCCCCTGAGCCGTGAGTGGCGCCGAGTTCACCCAGCGCTCCGCTTTGAGTGTGGGCAGTTTGTTCGGTGCGCCGACCAGGCTCGACCCCGCGATGATGACGGCGAAGAGGATCAGAATGGCTCTCATGAATGGGCACTCCAAAGTTTGCGACAGCTGCCGATCAAAAAGCGTCCACGTCGATGATCGCGGCGGCGAACGCCTGCGGGGCTTCTTGTGGCAGGTTGTGCCCGATACCGCCCGTCAGGTTTCGGTGTGCGTATTTGCCTGAGAACTTCGCGGCATAGGCAGCCGGAGCCGGGTGCGGCGCGCCGTTGGCATCCCCTTCGAGCGTGATCGTGGGCACGGTGATGACGGGACCGGCGGCGAGCCGATTCTCGAGAGCGTCATAGGCCGGCTCGCCCTCGGCCAAGCCGAGGCGCCAGCGATAGTTGTGGATGACGATGCGGACGTGATCGGGGTTGTCAAGTGACGCCGCGGTGCGATCGAACGTCGCGTCATCAAAGTTCCATTTCGGCGACGCGATCTGCCAGATCAGCCTCGCAAAGTCGTGGCGATAGGCCTCGTAGCCGACGCGGCCGCGTTCCGTCGCGAAGTAGAACTGGTACCACCACTGGAGCTCGGCCTGTGGTGGGAGCGGCTTCTTGTTGGCCTCACGGCCGCCGATCAGGTAGCCGCTCACCGAGACCAAGGCCTTGCATCGTTGCGGCCATAGCGCCGCGACTATGGCAGCGGTCCGAGCGCCCCAGTCGCAACCCGCGACGATGGCCTTGTCGATGCTCAACGCGTCCATCAACGCCATGACGTCGAGGGCGATCACCGACGGCTGACCGTTTCGTACGGTGCTGGCGGAGAGAAAGCTCGTCGAGCCGTAGCCCCTGACATGGGGAACGATGACGCGGTAACCCTGGGCTGCCAGCAACGGCGCGACGTCGACGTAGGTGTGAATGTCGTACGGCCAGCCGTGGAGAAGCATGACCACGGGGCCATTGGCCGGGCCGGCTTCCGCGTAGCCAACGTTGAGAGCGCCGGCATCGATCTGCTTCAGCGAAGCGAACGACGCGTGCGCCCCTGGCGCACCGGCCTGGGTGGTGCTGCGCGATTCCGCGTGGACGTCATCGAACAGGCCGAGGCGTCCGGCTGCCAGTGTCATGGCTGCGGTCGCGAAGAAACGGCGGCGGCCGTTCGGAACTTCAAGGGCGAGATTGGGGGCGGTGTATTGGGACATCGATGTCGCTCTCTTTCGATCACGCTGTTGGCGTCTTCCCGCGGAATACGCGCACCGTTTGTGCGCGTATTCCCATATCGCTTCGGTTAACGCAGTGATCGGAAGGCCGCACGGACTTCGGCCACGAAGAGTTCCGGCTGTTCCCAGGCCGCGAAGTGACCGCCCTTGTCGACTTCGTTCCAGTAAATGAGCTTGGCAAAGCTCTGCTCGGCCCAGCTGCGCGGCGCCCTGTAGATCTCGCCGGGGAAAACCGTCACGGCGACAGGCACCGTCTTGATGTCAAACGCGTTGAAGGGGCCGCCGCCCAACTGCGTCGCGTCCCAGTACGACCTCGACGAGGACGTGCCGGTGTTCGTGAGCCAGTAGAGCGTGATGTCGTCGAGCATCTCGTCGCGCGTAAGCACCCGCTCCGGCTCGCCACCGCTGTCCGTCCAGGCGGCGAACTTGTCGTAGAAGAAAGCGGCCAGGCCCACGGGCGAGTCCGACAACCCGTACCCGATGGTCTGCGGCCGGGTGTTCATCATCTCGGCGTAGCCGAAACCCTTCTTGTAGAATGCGTTGACTCCAGCGAAAGCGACCTTCTCCGTATCCGAGAAGCTGGCGGGCAC
>DASTDR010000106.1:0-18076 GCA_035710265.1 Gemmatimonadales bacterium
AACGGTTCTCGTTGGTGCAGGCCGACGTCTGTTTGTCGGTCTCGTTTCAGCGGCTGGAATCGCGTCGGGCTTCGACCAGGTTCGCTTCGATCCCGACGTGCAGGTCCAGGCAGCAGCGCCGGCCCCTGACGGCTCGATTCACGTCGTCGTCGCCCGTGACTCGACGGCGGGAGGGAGGCCAGTGGTCTCCGTGCTGGAATTGAGAGCCGCTCAGCCCGCAACCACCTTCCGGCAGTAGAAGGCCTCCGCGTACCGCGTCGGCGCGGGGCACTCGATGCCGCGAAGACGCATCAACGACATGAACGTCTCCTCGTCGAACCACTGACGGCCCGCCTGCGTCTCGAAGTGCTTGCAGATGTACGACACCTTGCGGCGGCAGAGCTCCTCGTCGAGGGGGACGAAGAAGTTCGGACACCCCAGATCGCCGTCGTACTTCGGCACTTCGTACTCGAGTACCAGATGTCTCCTGAAGGTATTCCACGTCAGGTCTGACAGGACGCGGTGGTCCTGATGCCGGTCGTCGCGATAGTGTGTGAAGATGACGTCGGGCTCGAAGCGCTTCAGCTTCTCGAACTCCGACTTGATGGCGGCGCCCTGATAGGGAAAGAAGCTGCCCTTGAACTTCTTGACGACGATGCGCCTGGCGGCGCCGCTGGCCAGGAACGATCGCGCGCTGCGCCGCGCTTCGCGATCTCTCGCACCCTCCGCGCTGAAGACCACCCACATCACGTCGAGACCGCCATGATCGCGGCACAGCTTCAGCAGCGTGCCGCCACAGCCGATCTCGATGTCGTCGGCGTGGGCGCCAACGCACAGCACCCTCTTGAGCGTGCTCAGATTCAGTGTCTGCATTCCGTCGATCAGCGAGGATGGCGCGCGGACATGGGGCCGCCGGCGGCAGCGGCCGCAGCCCTGGCATCTGGAAAGCGATCGACCTGCTCCGCCCGGAGCCGGTCACAGAGTCGGCTGACCGGCAGTTCGACGTCGTCGTAGGAGAGACTGGCGTCCTTCGCGACGGCGCGGCGCAGCCTGCACCCGCCCGCGATCCCCATCGGCAGCAGGTCCGCGACTCTCGCGTCCGCGTAGTTGTGGATGACGCCGTAGCTCATGAAGCCACCGACGCCGTCGAGGACCTCGCCCGCCTTCAGGTCGCGTTTTGCCACCGTGACGACCTCGGCCACGGGCGCGCCGATTGGCGCGACCGTCGCGTCATGCGCCAGCGCGGCGCGGGAGATCGTCGATGCCAGCTGGATGTGCGGCAGATGATAGGGCGTGTAGAAGACATAGAAGGGGCCGTCACCCATCTTGTAGTAGGCCAGCTCCTTTTGTTTCCTGGGATGGTCCTCGAAGACCACGACGAACGCGCCGGTGTGGGGCTCAGCGCCGAGCGCGTAGTCCACGAGGCCTGCGCCGAGCAGATCCGCCTTCGGCAAGAGGTGCGCGATCTCACGAACGTGCGCGCACCGCGGGCCGAACATGCCGGGCTGCCCTACGCGGAAGCCGGTGGCGTTGGCCAGGATCGTCGCCTCCATCGAGAGCTTCGTCCCGTCGGCGAACGAGGTGACCTTCGCGGCATCCTGTGCGTACTTCGCGGCGAACTCGCGTTGAGTCTCCGGCGTCCGGTACCTGTCGATCAGTCCCTTCAGGTTGCCGGCGGCAACCGGCCTGAGACCGACGCTCCGGAGATACCGCAGGAGCGTCATCGCGACACCCGGCTCGTCGCCATCCGTGTTCGTGACGACGACACCCGCCCGGTCTGCGTGGAACTTGAGGATTGGACCGACCGTTGAATCGAGCTCCGCGTTCACCAGGACGACGTGCTTGCGATGGCTGATGGCCGACATCGCCACGCCGGCCGCGAACTCGATCGTTCCCGTGACCTCGACGACGACGTCGACGTTCGCGGCTTCGCAGACCATCAGCGGATCGCCTGCGACCGCGGGCACCCCGGCGGCGATGCGGTCCTCGAGGGTGCTCAACGAGTCCACCGCCGCGACGCCATCGACGCCCGCGTGCTGAAAGGCCTGAATCGCTCTCGAGGGCGTCCGGTTGGCGATCGCTACGAGTCGAATGCCCGGAACCGCCGGAGCCGCGAGCTGGAGGGCGATCATCCGCGCCGTCACGCCGGCACCAACGACGGCTACGCGAATCGGCTTGCCTTCCTGCTCGCGCTGCAGCAGTGCGATGTCGACAGTCGCCATATCGTGATCTCTTTAGTTCTTACCGAAGGTCGTCACGGCCGAAAGTCCGGCCACTGACGGTCCGCGTCGGAAATCGCGGACACGGGGAGGGGCCACGCAATGCCGAACACCGGATCGTCGAACCGTACACCCCGAGCCGCGGCAGGCGCGTAGGAGGCCGATGTCAGGTAACAGATCTCCGAATCCGGCATCAGAGTCTGGTAACCGTGTGCAAACCCCTCCGGTGCGTACAGCTGCACGCCGTTCTCGGCGGACAGCTCGGCTCCGAACCACCGGCCCAGTGTCGGGGACCCGGGTCGCAAGTCGACGATTACGTCGAAGAGGGCCCCTCTGGTACACCGTACGAGCTTGGCCTCCGCGTGCGGAGCCTCCTGAAAGTGCATCCCGCGAAGCGTGCCGGTCTTCGGGTTGAATGCGACGTTCATCTGCGCCACGTCGCTGCGGAGGCCGAGCGCGCCGAACTCATTCTGGCAAAACGCACGCGCGAAGTATCCTCGATGGTCCGCGATTCGCGTCGGGTGAATCACGTAGGCCCCCTGCAACCCGGTCTCCGTGAACGTCATCGACGCCTTCAGTATCCGATGGCCTCGTAGCGCGGCACGCAGTTTCGTTCGAACGCCCCGCGACAGTCGACGAGGACGGTGCGCGGCGCGCGCTCGCGCACGGCCGCCGGGACCGATCGGAAGTCGTCCCAGGGCGTCACGACGACGATCGCGTCAACCCTGTCGATCGCTGACGCCAGGTCGCGGGAGTAGTGCACGGCCGGGTCCCGAAAGACCGCCTCCGCCTCGCCGACGGCCACGGGGTCGTAGGCGCACACGACGGCCCCGCGGTCGATCAGCCGGCGCATGATTGGAAACGCGGGGCTCTCGCGCACGTCGCTGGTGCCGGGCTTGAATGCCAGGCCGAGTACCGCGACCCGGACGCCCGCCAGATCCTGCCAGTGCTTCTCCAACAGCGCGACGACCCGGTCGGGCTGCGTGTCGTTGGTCCGGATCACCGCCGTCAGCAACGGCATCTCGACGCCGGCCTGCCGGCCGTGTGCGACCAGCGCCTTTGTGTCCTTCGGCAGGCAACTGCCGCCGTAGCCGCAGCCTGCGCGGAGGAAGGCGGTGATCGGCGGCAGATTCTCACCGTCGCGGGACGTGAAGTACTGGCTCAGGTGCACGCCGCGCATGACGTCCCTCGAGTCGATGCCGCCCAGCGCCGACGCGAGGTTTGCCATCTCGTTGGAGAACGAGATCAGCGTCGCCAGTATGGCGTTCGATGCGTACTTGATCATCTCGGCCGTGCGTGTGTTCGTTCGAATGCGCGGTGCATCCGGAAACGGCCGATAGACCTCGTCGATGACCGCGATGGACCGTTCGTCGATGCCCCCGATCACGATGCGGTCGGGGAACATGAAGTCGTGGACGGCCTCGCCTTCCGAGAGGAACTCGGGATTCATGCCGATTCCGAAGTCCCGGCCCGCCTGTTTGCCTGAAGCCGACTCGAGCGCTCGAAGGACGCACCCGTCCGTGGTTCCCGGCACCACCGTGCTCTTGACGACGACGACGTGATATCTGGAGAGGTCTCGAAGCACTTGCCCGACCTGCTCCGAGGCCCGCCGCACGGCCGTCAGATCGATGGTCGCACCGTCGAACGGCGTGCCGACGGCGATGAAGGTCAGGTCGGATCGACGGACGGCGTCGGCGAGATCCGTGGTCGCGCTCAGACGGCGCCCGACGTTCCTCGTCAACAGCTCGTCGAGTCCCAGCTCGAATATCGGCGCCCGTGCGGCGTTCAGCGCCGCGACGCGGTCCGGATCGATATCCACGCAGATGACGTCGTGCCCCTTCTCGGCCAGGCTTGCGCCCGTGACCAGGCCGACATATCCAGTGCCGATGATCGAGATTCTCACGTTACGCTTCGGACGCCTCGCGGTTGCCCGAGTACCACACGAGCGACCGCCGTAAACCTTCGTCGAGCGAGACGCGCGGGTCGTAGCCGAGCTCGGTGCGCGCCTTTTCGATTACAGGGCACCTTCGGTTCGGGTTGTCGACAAGGTAGTCCTCGTCGGGGCTCTTCTGCATGACGACCCGCCCCGAGTAGCCGAACAGCTCGCGACCGAGCGCGACGAGCTTCCCGGCCAGCTCGGCCATCGAGATCTCCGGCGACTCAACGCCGATGTTGTAGGCGTGACCTGACCGCCCCTTCACGAGAATCTTGTAGTAACCGGATACCGCGTCCGCAACGTAGCAGAACGTTCGACGGGCGGTGCCATCCGAGAGCATGACGATGTCACGGCCGGCGAGAATATCCCGCGCGAAGTCCGGGATCACACGCCTGTCGGTAATCTTCAAGCCCGGACCGTAGTTGTTGAACGGTCTCGCGACCTTGATCGGCAGCCCGTGCTGTCGAGCGAAGTTCACGCACAGCGTCTCACCGTAGCGTTTCGACTCGTCGTAGCAGGCCCGTGGACCTGTACACGACACGTTGCCACGATAGGTCTCCGGTGTCGGAATATCGGCCGGCGTCGGGTCGCCGTAGATCTCGCTGCTCGAATAGAAAAGGATGCCTTCAACACCCCGGCCACGCTGCTGCTGCCGCAGGCTGTAGTCGAGGACGTGCCGAAGTCCGTTGACGTTCGCGTCCATCGTCTCGATGGGAAACCGGCGGTAGTACGTCGGTGACGCGATGGACGCCCCATGAATGAGGTATTGATGATCGTCGAGGTCTTCAGGCAGCGGCTGGGTGATATCGTGCCGCAACAGCCGCAGATTGGGATCCTCGCCTAGAGCCGTCAGCCAGTCCGGCACACCGCGCATGAAGTTGTCGAGCACGGTCACCCGAATCGGCGGAAGGGTTGGATTCCTCCGGTTCCAGTAGAGCGGGCCCTGGACGAGATAGTACCCGAGGAAGCCCGCCCCTCCTGCGACGAGGACGGAGCGGCCAGACATCGCGGGCAGTTCCACGCTCACCTGGTCAACGAGTTGATCCAGGTCTCGCGCCAGAACGTCGGCAGCCGATCTCATGGACGACGACTCAGGCTCTCGGGGCGGCCGACCTCGGCGGCCAGCGGTCGCACCTCCGCCCAGACCTCCCACGGCGCGCGACCTGATGCAAGTATCTGTTCCAGTTGCTGACGATCCTTGAGCGTGTCCATCGACTGCCAGAAGCCGTCGTACTCCAGCGCAGCAAGCTTCCTTTCCTTGACGAGCCGCCGGAACGGTTCGTTGACGAGATCCTCCTCTGCCCGAATGTAATCGAAGATCTCCGGGCGGAAGACGAAGAAGCCCCCGTTTATCCGCAAAGGCGTGGTCCCGATCTCACGGATGTCCGTGACAAGGCCATCGCCGGCCACCTCCACGGCGTGATAGCTCAGATGCGGTCGGACGCTCACGAACGTTCCCACGGCGCGACGTTCGCGAAAATGCGCGAGGTGAGTGGGCAGCGGAAGGTCGGTCAGCCCGTCGCTGTAGTTCGCCATGAACTCGGGCTCGTCGCGTACGTGCGGTTCGACGGCCTTCAGGCGCTGGCCCACGTTCGCGGTCCGGCCGGTGTCGACGAAGGTGATCTTCCAGTCCGGGACATCGCTGCCGACCGTGTGAGGCCGCTCCTCTTTCCCGTCGAAGGCAGTCCGGTACGGGTAGTTCAGGAAATAGTCCTTGATCGCGTCGCCCCGGTATCCCAGGCAGAGCACGAATTCATCGTGGCCGAAATGAGCGTAGTACTTCATGACGTGCCACAAGATCGGCCGGGTGCCAACGCAGACCATCGGCTTTGGCACGCTCTCGGTGCCGCCTTGAATACGCAGTCCCAAGCCACCGCAGAACAGAACCACCTTCATCGGATTTTCATTCCTCAGACATCCCACGGGCGTCCGCACGTCGGTAGCTGGTCAATAAGCAAACGCGCCTCCAACAGACCCGGCCCTACGAGGGCCGAGTGGAATCACGGCCACGCTACAGAGGGATTCCAAAGGGAATGGTTGAATTCTTCCTGTCTGCGGACTAGTTGTCGGCCGATCACAGACTTCGCGGACCCGGTGACCCGTCGTCGTCCACTCTGGGCCGGAATTTAGTCTTCCTTCGGGCGCGGAGCGCCATCGACGCGGTCCAACCAGATCTCGCGCCAATACGGGAACATGCCTCGGGGACAGAGGAGCGGCTTCGTGAGGCTGCCGCTGCACTGCACGCCGTCGAGGACGATGCAGGGGTTCCTCAACTCCATCAGCTCGCCCGTCTTCTCGTTGATGATTCTGCTGACGCGCCTGCGCACCTGGAACGTCCGCGTGCAGTACCTCACCATGTCCGGGTGGAAGGCCATCCCGCGGTTGACCAGATCCTCGGTCACGGTCGTCAGGATGCGGGCGTGGTCCTTCACCCTGACGGTGTCGCCGGCTGCCAGACCCAGAGACACGGATGGCGTCTTCCCGCCGCGGTGAAGCTTGCCTGGACGCGCAGGGTACGATGCGCCATCGTAGAAACGCCGCACCCACTCGTAGGCGATCCTCATCGGGGTACCCAGGCCGATTCCGGCGTTCGCGAAAGCGTCGTACATCAACAGGAGCAGCGCGCCGGCGATCTCGCGCAGCGTGGCATTCCCGGAGACCCAGTCATCGACGTACTGCCCCGGACTCCAGACTGAGAGCCAGGTCGTCGCGCGCGGCAATTCGGTGGCCTGGCAGGCGTAGACAGGCAAGGCTTCGTGCTGCCCACCGGCCCGGCGAGCACCGGCCATGGCCAGTCGCAGGAGTCGCCCGTCGGAGACACTGGGGCCGGAAGACTCCGTACTGATCTCGCCATCCACCTTGACGAGCCACGACTCCTTCCAGAGGATGAGACACTCCATCTGGCAGCCGCCATAGTCACTGCCGTCACAGCGGATGCCGTCCAGCAGCACGGCGTTCGGCATGCGCCTGGCGCCGGTTTCGTTGGCCGTGTCGCACAGCTTGTGAGCGCGATGGCTCACCCGAAAACGACGGCTGCAATAGCGGACCATCTGGGGCATGAACGGGAGACCATCCAGGCACGCGCGGCCGTCGAGAGTGGCAAGAATCTCGTCTTCGGAGCGGACTCGTACCCAGTCGCCGGCGCGCAGGCTCACGAAGCGCCTCCGGCGTCCACGCTTGCAGTTTTCGTGTGACGGCGCCACACGAAGATTCCCGCCAACCCGGACAACAGGAACAACACGGTCAGCACGACAAGGGGCTGTGACGACCAGCCGACGACCGTCTGCACGACACTCATGCCAAGGCCGAACCAGAGCAGCTTTCGCCATTGGTACGAGTCGTAGCGCTTGGCCAGTTGGCGCCGCTCGAACCAGACCGCCTGGGTCGATGCCTCGAACGGCAGCAGTCGCCGCAGAATCAAGGGGACGAAGCGACACGAGAGCAACACGAGGAGAACTGCCGGAAAAAGGGCCCAGGCCGGGGCGACACTGGCAGGTGTCACGACCCAGAGAATGGCCACGGCCGACCCTGCGACGATACGCCAGACCTGACCGAACGGCGGCTCATCCGCCATGCGTGCGACGCGCTCGACCGATGGTCTCACCCGACTATGTCGTGCGGTCGATGCCGGCCGGTACCGGGCCGCCTGCCAGCACGAGATCGGACAGCGCTGCCAAATGCTCCGAGCGCCTCGTCAGACCAGCCGGGATCTCGAGGCCGCACGTCTTCAGCAGCTCTTGCCAGCGATGCGACCAATCATGACGTCGCAGCGCCTCCGCGGCGTTGCGCCGGCCGATGGCTGCCGTGCGGGCGGGGTCCGCCTCCATGTCGGCGATCACCTCTCGAACGTCCGAGCCGTCCGGGCGGATCGGGATGACCGAGTCCGGCCATGGAAACGAGGCCCGGAAGGCATCGGTGTCGGGCGCTTGTCCAATCATCACCGCGCCCGCTGCGGCGGCCTCGTAATACCTGTAGCCGAACTCCTGCTGGCCGCCCGTGTCGAGCGGCGTGTTCACCTTCGCAGGCGCGACCACGAAATACCGGCTGCGTTTTGCCAACCGAGCCACGTACTGTCGATGGCGCGCAGGATCCTCCACTTCGAGATCGGCCATGCCCCTGAGCGTATCGTAGGCGTAGAAGAGTTGCCGCTCGCTCGACAGCCGCACCAGTGCCTCGTGGACGGCCTCCGAGCGCCGACCGACGCTGAACACGTCGATGACTCGCGGCGGCACGTCCGGATAGGGGCTGAAACCGAGCGTGTCGATGCCCAACGGGAGATAGTGGCAGCGCTTGTCCAATGCAGCGGACAACCGGTCCACCGTTCCGCTGAACGAGACGAAGACGTGGTCGAACCGCTTCAACGCATTCATCCAGTTCTTGAGGTTCGGGACGTCTATGGCCCACATCTCGTCGAGCCAGCACACGCTGGTCCCGCACTTCTCCCACCACCGGTCGATGGCGTTTATGTACAGCAGATCCCAGTGGTTCTGGCAGAACGCCATGAACACATCGCACGTGCCGTCCACTCTGGCTCGTCGAAGGCCCGGATTGAGAAAGACCAGCTGCTTCGAAATGTCGTGATACACGGCCCTCTTCAGCAGGCGCTCTTTCCTCCAGAACCAGCGTCCCGGTTCCAACTCGATCAGGTCGACCGTTGCGTGGTCGCGCAGCACGTCCTGAGCCTCGTACACGGTGCACTGAAACGCCCGACGCATGAAGCGTCTCGACGTCGGCATGCAGATTCGCGGACCCTGGTGAGGAGCGGCCATTTCAGTTCAAGCGCTGAGCAACGCGAAGCGGAAGATACCCGCGAAGCAGCGATTGCATGGTGTGGAGAGGCGTTCGCAGACCGAGGACGGCGACGGCGACACCCAGGTACACCGCGACATACAGGACACCCGACACCGCCATCCTGGCTAGCGGCGCCATGTCGACCATCAGCATCAGGCTGACCACGTCCACCACGACGGCTGCGCCGAGGGCAGCCACCAACTGGCGCCAGATCGTCCGGACGACGTCGGCTGTCGTGATTTCGAGCGGGTGGCCCGAGTACACGACGGCTGGCACACACAGCAAGAACATCTGGACGACGTACGCGACAGCGACGCCCATCGGTCCGAAAGGAAGGCCGAAGAACAAGGCGACAAACTGCGAGATCGTCGAAAGAACGCCCCAGCGGACCCATCGGTCGGTCCGTCCCGAGGTCACGTGGAGCCATCCCTGCGTACGTTCGACGCATTGCGGGATTCCTCGAAGCGCCAACACGCTCAGGATCGTGCCGGCAGTCTCCCACTTCGGGCCAAGCAGCAGCGTCATGAGGTCCTGGCTGAGGACCGCGAGCAATCCGAAGCCCGGCATGGCGTAGAACGCAAGCGTCGAGAGGGCTTTCGTCCACGCTGCGCGCAACGCCGGAAGGTCGTGACGCAACTTGCTCAGGCCGGTGATCGCCACCGCGTGCAGGGGAAATACCAGGATGTCGAGGACGTTGGTGTAAACGAACAGCGCGTTCTGGTACAGGCCCAGCACGCTCGCCCCCATGGCGTAGCCGATGGCGACGCGGTCGCCGGAGCGCCCGACGAAATCGGTCAGCGTGAAGCCCATGATATTCAGCCCGAACTTCAGGCTTTCCTTGACCCCGGGGGTCACCTCCGGCCGGCCGGGAACCCACCGGCATGCGAGCCAGACGCCCAACGAGACCAAGGCAGGCGTTCCGATCGGCCGCAACACGAGAGCCCAGTAGCCGGCCCCGAGGAGTCCACCGGCCACGGCGAGCACGGCAGTGATCACGTTTGCCGCGATCTCGATGGCGGCCAGTTCCTTGAACTGGAGCGCGCGGCGCATCAGGCCGTAGTGCTGCGTGGACAACCCGCAGGCGATGAAGGTCGTCGCCATCACCGGCACCACGAGCAGCAGCCGGCTCTCGCCGTAGAACCACGCGATCCCCGGAGCCGCCAGCGCCATCACCACCGTGATGATGGCGCCCAATGCCATCGTGAGCCAGAACAGGGCGCTGACCTCGCCGCGGCTGATGTGGGAACGCTGCGCGACCGCATCGCGCGTACCCAGATCGAGCAGCGGCGCGAAGCCGGTGAGCGCCGTCACCATGCTGATGAGACCGTAGTCCTCTGGCGTCAGGAGCCGCGCCAGGAAGAGCACCGTGCCGATCTGCACGAAGGCGTTGACGGCGCGGGCTGCCAGCGAAACGGCCCCCGCACGCAACGACCGTCCGGAATGGTCGTCGGCAGGCTGGTGCTCGCCGAAATAGTCCTGGCTAGCTGTCACAACAAGTTCGAGCCTGATCGCGGACGCAAGGACGGAACGATTAGAACTGCCAATAGAGGAACTCGCTCGGGGCAGCGAGCCGGGAAAGGCCGGCGGCGCCGACGGCGGCCACGATGACGGCCCATGCGACTGACGGCTGCCACGCCGGCGATCGATCGCCGGGGGCTGGTTCCCAGCTTACCGCCGGCTCGTGCCAACGCAGCAGCCGCAGCGTGTTGGGCATGAGCAAGGCGATTGCCGACAGGAAGACGATCCAGACGGCCAACCGGCTGAAGGCGAGATCGAAGCCGAGGCCGGAGGTGATGCCAGCCTGCTGCAACAACGGGGCAAGGGGCCTAAGTGCTCTGTAGATGGGTTCGGGCAGCGCGATGCCGTTCAATCCGAACATGCCGCCGATCAGCTCCGTCGCCACCGCCGGCGACTGTGCCCGGAAGATCACCATGGACACCACCACGCACAGCAGCGTGATGGCCATTCCGATTGGCCGGGTGTACGCCGTCCGCACCGTCCACCACGCGGGCGCGGCGTGCCTCCACGCGTGGTTCACGACGATGAAGACGCCATGGAGTACTCCCCAGACGACGAACAGGTAGCCGGCGCCGTGCCAGACGCCAGATAGGAACATCGTCAACAACGTCGGCAGCACCAGGAGCTCGACAAAGGCGCCAGCCGTCGGTTTCTTGCCGTAACCCGGGCGTCCGCGCGCCAAACGTCGCCTCGTCAACCAGAGCAGCAGCGGGTTGTAGACGTACGCCGTGAGGAACCGCGTGAGCGTCATGTGCCAGCGGGACCAGAACTCGATGATACTCGACGCCCGCAGGGGCGAATCGAAGTTGGGCGGCAGCCGGATGCCGAATATCCGGGCGCTGCCCAGCGCCATGTCCGTATAGCCGGAGAAGTCGAAGTAGATCTGCAGCGTGAATCCGACGGCCGCCATCCAGGCCGGAAGGAGCGACATCGTCCCGGCTGCCGCCGCCTGGTCGTAGATGGACGAGACGAGCGGGGCGATCCCGTCGGCCAGGAACAGCTTCTTGAACAGGCCGAACAGGAAGAGCGTCAGGCCCACCGAGAGGTTCTCACGATCGGCGGCGCAGGTCAGGCGATGGAACTGCGGCTGCATCTCCCGGTAGTGCACGATCGGGCCGGCGATCAGCTGCGGGAAGAACAGCACGAAGAGGCAGAAGTCTTCGAAGGAGATCCGTTCGATGCGACGGCCGTGAACATCGATCAGGAAGGCAATCTTCTGGAACGTGATGAACGAGATACCGAGCGGGAGAATGATCTGGCTCAGCACGAAATCCGTGCCGAACACGTCGTTGCTCACCGTCGCGGCGAAGTTCGCGTACTTGAAGTACCCGAGAAACGCCACGTTGAACACGATGCCCAGCACGAGAAACAGCCTGGCCGACCGGCTGTCGTTCCCGCGATTAGCCCGGAGAATTGCGAGGGCGAGGCCGTAGTTGATCAGAATCGCCGGCACGATGATGGCGACATTGAGCGGCCGCCACCAGGCATAGAAGAACAGCGACGACAGCATGAGCCAGCGCAGCGCCCAAACCCGGGACGTCCTGCCGAGCAGGAAGAACGCGAGCGCGACCACCGGGAGGAAGCCGAGGATGAACTCGTACGAGTTGAACAACATGCTGTTACGGCATCAACGCGCGAGCCCGCCGCAGGATCGCGCCAACGTTCTCGAACGACTCGACCTCCGCCACCCCGAACCGTACGCCGAGTTCCTGCTCGACGGCGACGATGAAGTTGATGTAGGCGAACGAGTCCCAGCCTGGAACGTCCTGGCGCCGTGTCTCCATCGTCAGGGGTACCGGATCGCTCGACAGGAGGTCTCCGAGAATGCGGCCGAACGTCCGCAGCACTTCCTGATCGGTCATTGGCCGACGGCCTCCCGGGCGATACGAGTCATCGCCGGAACGTAGTCCTCGACGTCGAGACACCAGCGTGTTGACTCGTCGGAAGACGATGACCCGGCCGGCGAAAAGCCCAGCGTCCTGAACAGGTCCTTGACGACGGCGTTCCTGGGTGTGGGGATATAGCACGCCCGCAGGCGGCGGACACGCCGGGCCCGCGCGTTTTCCACGGCGATGTTCATCGCTTCCTGCTCGAGTTGCCGCGCGAACACCCGACAGCTCATCACCCACGTGTCGATCTCGAGGGTCCCGGGCTCGTCGGCGACGGGACACAGGATCATGGCGCTCACCAGCCCGTTGTCGCCAAAACGATCGACGAGCCGGAACTGTAGGGTCATCGCGTCTTCGGCTGCGGATACGGCGGTGACGTGCTGCAAGGAGTGCCGCCGCGTCGTCACGTTGAACTGGTTCGTCTTGCCGATCAGTTGCGCAATTCGCTGAAGGTCCACAGACTGGAACGGACCGAAGACGACTTTCATCTCCAGACCGGCCAGGAACTCGTCGAGGCTCGACGACTGGTCGCGAAGCGCGTCGCGGGTCGCGTTCTCCGCATACTGGCGTCCACGCTGCGTGTCCTCCTTGGTAAATGCGACCGCTTCGAAGTAGCCCGCGTCGGCCAGACAGCGCACGTACAGCGCAGGATCGTCGGGCAGCTCCGGCACGGCGACCATCGGCAGTTCCTGACGAACACGGGCGCGCTCGACCGGGTGGTCGTCCACGAACACGAGACTGTCCACGCCGACGTTGAGCCGTTCCGCGATGTGCACCAGGTTCGAGGCCTTGTCCTCCCAGTTCGCGACGAACACCGCGATGTCGGAGGGCGTCAGGACCATCTCCGGATGGTCACGAAACGCGCTTTCGGCGACAACAGGGTCGTTCTTGGAACAGATCGCCAGCACGACTCCCCGCTCACGCAGCTCACGAGCGTAGCGTTGGAGCGCCAGATAGGCTTCCCCGGCTCCGCTGCCCTCTCCCAGCACGAGCCCCTGCACGCCGTCGTCGCCGACCACGCCGCCCCAGAGAGTGTTGTCGAGATCCAGGACAAGGCATTTCTTCGACAGTCCCCGTGCGGCTCCAATGACCCGGGCCGCGAGCTCTCCGTACTGTGGTGCCGCCTGGGGCGCGATTTCCATCTTCCCTTGCAGCCAGCGCCCCCGGTCGAACCACGCATCGAGGCCGTCGCGCTCGCTGGCGCGCGCGATGTCCAGCAGGAGGACGCCGTCCCGTTCGGCGGCGGCGACGAGGCACTCGTTCAGGCGGGCAATCGCGGTGGCCGGCGCGCCTGCCACCTGGCGCTCGTAGCTGCCAAAGAGCG
The DNA here is from genome assembly GCA_035710265.1 of Gemmatimonadales bacterium. GTDB lineage: Bacteria > Gemmatimonadota > Gemmatimonadetes > Gemmatimonadales > GWC2-71-9 > 20CM-2-65-7. The sequence continues at coordinate 13,657 of DASTDR010000106.1, forward strand.
GCTCGGCCACGTTGAGACACGTCTGCTGGATCACCTCGGCGCCGAGACGCTCCCGGGCGATCCGCCACAACGATCGGATGTCTTCCACGACGCCACCGATGGCCGTCTCCGCGTCGGACCGGCTTGCGGTCAGCGGCACGCGATCCATGACATCTCTGGCCGTCAGGGACCAGAGGACGAACTCCGGCCGATGTTCGTAGAGCCGTGAACCCGGGTCGAGCAGGGCCTGCCGATACTGGCCGTACGGAGCGAGGTACAAATCGAGCTGCAGAGCCCGGCGCAGCATCGCCACCTCGAGAGCCGGCCCGAGATGGTCAACCGTCGAGGACGCGAGCAGAGCGAGCCGGACACGCGGAAAGCGCTCGCTCCCGGAGACGGTCCACTTTCGAATCGCCTGCCCCAGCTGAATCGTCTGGACGAAATCCAGGCGACAGCCGGCCAGCGCGGCGAGCTTCCTCAGGCGGGTCTCCGCGTGCGGCTCCCCGGTCGCCGCTCGAAGGCCGGCCCGAAAGTCGGACGGCAGCGGCAGCCAGTTCATGCCGGGCATACTGGGGCGCTCACTGCCCGTTCGATCCTGGAGCGGTTGCGGCAGCCAGACACGAGCGTATCCGCGGCCCCGCGGCCTCGAAAAACGCCCGCGACCATCGCTCGGCGCTCGACGCGGTGAGGTGCGATCCGTCGAACGTCGCCAGGTCCGTCAACCCGGGCTCGACCAGTTCCCGGCCCAGCCGGGATGCGATGGCGCGGGCCGTTCCTATCGATGTGTTCACGGTCGGAATCATCGTCAGAATCTGGCATTCGGGGCCGACCGGAAGCGTGGACAGGAACCGCGCTCCTGACGCGGCGTGGGCTTCCACCATGCGGTTGTCGATCGCGTCGTCGTACGACACGAGAGCGGTGCTGAACTGCGTCTCCCCGCCTGCCAATCGCCAGGCCCCGGTCGCGCGCGATCGAAAGAAGGCGGGCTCCCGCTCGCACACCATGGGCACGCTGGAACAGACCGTCTGATGTACCGCCTGCCAGTAACGCTTCCGCGTGTACCTGATGGGCGCTGCGCTGTCTCGCATCACCGCGCGCGCCGGCGGCCGCTGCTCGTCCTCGAAGAACAGATCGACATTGACGATGTAGACCCTGGCCGACGGCCGGAGCCTCTTCAGCAGCGGCTCCACGAACAGATAATTGCCGTCGTACGCGAAGCCGAGCAGGTAGTAGCTCGCGCCGGCTGTCGTGAACCAGGCGTCGGTCGCTTTCGACGACAGCCCGAACTGCATCCGGCTGTTGCCGAGAAAGAGCGCACTGGCATTGGCGGCCGCCTGGCTCGCTGCGGGCTCCAGCTCGAACCAGAAGGCTCCGTAGTCGTAGTCACCGTAGCCCCCGGCGCCGCAATAGGCAAGGTAGATGTCTTGTCCATACCCCGACACCGGGCACGCAAACAGGCTCTGCTCCCGGCAACTGTAGACAGACACAGCGAGTGTCACGGTCAGCACGATGGCGAGGTACAGTCCGGGTGACTTCATACTCGTTAGAGTCCGAACACGAACAGCGTTCGCCCGGCGACGATCGCGAGCGCCTGCCGCCCGTGACGGGCGAACGAGATGGGTGCCGCCCTCGTGTCTCCACCAAGGGGCACGGTCCAAAGCTCTTTTCCGGTGTCGGAATCGAGAGCAAACAGGGAGCCGCCTGACGCACCAAAGACGAGCCCCCCCCGAGTCGCGAGCAACCCGCTGTAGCCGAGATCGCGGTGCTTCGGCGGGAAGTGCTCCCACTGCTTCGCGCCAGTCACGGCCGCGAGCGCCCGAACGACGTGCGTCGGCGTTCTCGCAATCGCGGCGCTCCCCATGTACCGCATGTTGGCCCCGCGAGTCGCTGTAGGCGTCTGCGTGAAAACGGACTCTCCCTCGGTGGCGGGCACGAAGACGAGGCGCCGCTCCGGGTCGAAAGCCGGGTTCTGCCAGTTGGAGCCCCCGTTGGCGCCAGGCCTGGTCATGCGGCCGGCGGCTGATGGCCCTTCCTCTTCAACCCGAACCGGGCGTCCAACGGAGTCCAGCCCGCTTGCCCAGTTCAGTTCGACGTATGGAACGCCTTCGATGAACGCACCCGTGACGCGATCGAGCACGTAGTAAAAGCCGTTTCTGTTGGGCCAGCAAATGAGGCGACGTTCCTTGCCGTCGATCACGAGGTCTGCAAGGATCGGTGTCTGCGCTGAATCCCAGTCGTGCTCGTCATGCGGCGTGAACTGGAAATGCCATGCGAGCTCGCCGGAGTCCGCGCGAAGAGCGACGACGCTGTTGGTGAACAGGTTGTCACCGGGGCGCACGTCACCGGCAAATGGCGGCGCCGGATTTCCGACGCCCCAGTACACCAGATTCAACGAGGGGTCATAACTGCCGGTGACCCACGTCGACCCGCCCCCGGTCCTCCAGGCGCCGTTCTGCCACGTCTCGTGGCCGCTGTCGCCCGGGCCGGGAATCGTCTCGAACCGCCACTGGCGCTTGCCGGTCTCAGGATCGTAGGCGTCGAGGATGCCTCTGATGCCGTATTCCGCGCCAGCCGTCCCGACGACGACCGAGCGGCCCGTCACCAGCGGCGCACCGGTAATCGTGTGGCCGTCACGAGGATCCGCCACCAGCGTCTCCCAGAGCATCTTGCCGGTGTTGACACTGAGCGCCACGAGGTGTCCGTCCAGCGTACCCACGAACAGCGTCTTGCCAAGAATGGCGGCGCCGCGATTGACGTCCCCGCAGCAGACGGGCAGATCCGGTGCGAGACGCCTGCTGTAGGTCCAGACGATGTCTCCCGAGTCCACGTCGATCGCCGCGACCGTAGACGGTGGCAACGTGACGAACATGATTCCGCCGGCGACCAGCGGAGTGCCTTCGACTCTCCCTGTGATGTCGAACTGCCGGCTCCACAGCATCCGGAGTCGCGAGACGTTCTCGGGAGTGACGTCACCAAGGCTCGAGTAGCGCTGTCCATCGACCGTGCCGGAATAGGTGAGCCAGTCGGCCGCCGAGCCGCGCGTTGCACGGAGTTCGTCAGCGCTCACGTCGACGCTCCGCGCAGACGCCCGTCCCGCTCGCGACTGCCCGCTCTGCAGTTCCCGCAAGTAGGCGATCACGCGCCATCGATCCGGCATCGACATGGGTGGCGGGTCCATGCCGGCCGCCCGAACGCCATCCCTCAGGACCTCGTAGACGGCCAGATCGCTGTCGCCGTTCGCATACCCGGGCTTGTCAAGCGAAGGGGCGTGCCAGCCGGCGCCGGACTCGCCGTGGCACTCGGCGCAGCGCTCCGCGAAGATGTGCTTGCCGATCGCGGCGTCGCCGTCCGTCGTGTACGGGCTGACGAGGCTCCCTTCGAGGCTCGTGCCGCTCCTGACGAAGTTCTCCAATCCGAATCCGCCCCTTGCGCGAGCCATCTCCGACAGCTCCTGCCACGAGAGATTCGGAACCTGGCCCGTGGCCTTCCTGGCAAAGAGCTGGAGGCGCCACGACACCGGCTCCCACTGAAGCGCGGACCGGACGCTCCCGGAGGCCAGCCCGAAAGAGGCAGCCAGTACGGCTGCGACGATGGCAAGCAGAAGGCCGCGCCTCAGCGACATAATCGGGCCGTGCGTGACTTCAGCACAGTCTCATGGGTGCTCTATGCGGCCCGCACGCCAAGGCAGCACGTAGAAGCGATAGTACTGAAGCTTCAGAAACTGCAGCGCGACGTCCTGAACGCCATGCCAGGTCTGGGTCCACGTGTCAGGTGTCCGCGTGCCTTCGACCGGTACGCAGTGGGTGGCTACGCCGGCCGGCTCCAGCACGGCTCGGTAGATCAGCATCGACCGTTCGCTGCGAAACCTCTGTGCCACAACGGCAACCGACCTGATCTGGTGTTCGGTCAAATACTGTCTGACCTGCCGGGCGACATTCAGGGAAATCGGCTCGGCCTCCACGACCGGCACCACTTCGATATCACCAACTCGCGAGAGACGGGCCAGTAACTCGACGAACGTCGCTGACAGATTCTCCGTCGCGCCGGGGCGCGAAACGATATTGGGGACGAGCACACGGGCGCCGACGCCGGCCTCCCGAAGTCTCCGGGCACGTTCGAACGGCAGGTAATTCGACTCCAGCTCGTCGATCAGGATGGCGTCCACGACATCAACGCGATCCGCCTCAGCACAAACCAGGCTCTCGGCAACCAGTCGAGCCCACGTCGGCTCCGTGGCGTAGATGGCCATGCACAACAGGGCGATCGAGACGGCCCTGAAGGCCCACGTCGTCCTCCAGACCTCTCGACGGACGACGACATACCGCAGCCAACGGCTCTCTGGTCTCAGATCCTGTCTCCGAGAATGCGCCCCCGAAGGAACGCCCTCAGGCGCCTCATCGGGTCTCTGCGCTGGAACGCGATCACGTCCGTGCTGACTCGC
>DASTDR010000107.1:0-2531 GCA_035710265.1 Gemmatimonadales bacterium
ATCAGCATGAAGCGATATACGCGCATGCTCGCTAGAGGAGAAAATCTTCCTCGTATGGCGAGCGACAGTATCCATTGCGAAATTCTCAGGCGTGCGGCCGAAATCGCAGGCGGTGAAGACAGGCTTGCACAGCACCTCGACGTGAGACCGGAGGACATGCACGTGTGGGTGCAAGCCAAAGCGACCGCGCCGGCCGGCATCTACATAATCGCGTTAGACACCCTCTCTCGCGGCCCGCAACGCTGACGACTCACCCGCAAGGAAAGCCCAAAGGAAAAGCCAGCGCAGGAGAGGCTGAGCTAATGGCTACAGTAATGTCAGCCAAATAAGAAAAGAAGCCCCGCAGGGGTCCAGTCCTGTGGGGCTTTATCTTCGGGCGCGGGTGGACGCTCGAAGAAGGAAACTCATGCACGCTTGCGGCGCTGAAACCTTAAGCCTGCCGACCCGATTGCGAGAAGGGCCATTCAGCCGCAAACAAAGTAAAGGAACCCCCCCAACGAACCGCCTGGATTGTAGTTGGGCGTCTTCCAAACCAGAATCGTTAGTTTTGTGGATACCGCAGGTGAAGCAGGTTGCGCGCCTTCCTGGATCTCGGGCCGGCTTCTAGTTCTTCTGCGTCAATGGGAAGGACCACTTATTGCGGCCCGGCCTCGAAAACGCGCATTAATCCGGAGGCCTGTTCCTTCATCGCCGCTCACGGGGTGCGGCGGCTTCAGCCGGAATCCAAACTTGCTCGTCAAGCTGCCACTCGGCATCGCTCGTGCCTCCGCTCGCTTCCCGAGCGTCTCAGCCGAGTACGGCGTCGACGTGGCTGGCGAGTCGGAGCGCGGTGGCGACGACGGTCAGGGTGGGGTTGGCGTAGCCGGCGGTGGGAAAGATCGAAGCACCCGCCAGATACAGATTCTCGAGCCCGAACACCCGGCCCTGCGGGTCCACGACCCCGGCCCGCGAGTCGAGTCCCATGCGCGTCGTGCCCGCGTGATGGTGAGCGTTGAAGTCGGGGCGGCGACCTTTGGTGACCTGAAGGCGTCCCAGCCGAGCCGTCCGAAGCCACTCGCTCAGGCAGTCCCGGAGCCGTTCGAGGGTCTCCTGTTCCTCGTCGGTCCATGCGAGGACGAGCCTTGGCAGAGGGTTGCCGAAGCGGTCTCGCCGGCTACCGAGCTCGATCCGATTCCACTGATGCGGCCGCTGCTCGAGGTTCAGCACGATTTCGAAAGCGTCGAAGGCTGTCGCCGGCGAGCGAACCCGGGACCACCCGTACCGGCGGCCAGTCCGACCAAACGGCCGGAGCATCCAGCGGGCCAGCCGGTGCCTCACGCCTTGGCGGCGTGGCACGAGCGTCATGGCGGCGTTCGGAAGCCGGAAGCTATCCAGCGCGTCATCCGTGAGCGTGAGGCGTCCTCCGATCCGGAGGCCGCCGTCCGTGGTGTGTTGATCGTAGAAAGAGGCCTCGGCAAAGAGGCCGGGCGAGTCGGGGATGACAAGTAGAGAGAAGTCGCGCCCATGCTCCATGAATCCTCGGCCCAGCCACTCCGAATAGCCCTCCCCACCGAGTCCGGCGATGAGCAGAAGGCGGGCATTCTCGACGGCGCCGCACGCGAGGATCACCATTCGCGCCCGCACCTCGACGCGCTGTCCGCTATCGGCAACCGCGTGGACTCCGCGCACGCTGCGCTTCGCCCGGTCTACATCCAGGTCCACAACGGTCGTGGACGGAACCAGGGCGATCGTCTCCATCTTGCCCAGCCTGCTGGGCAGAACAGTGGTGAACTGCTTCGCGCTGCCGAACTGATACACGCCGCTCGTGAGCCCCGTTCCCTCCAGCCGGAACGGACGCCGCCCCGCCGTCGCCCAGTAGTCGGCTCCGTACTCCAGGGGTCCCAGCCCGCACAACGCTTGCGCCCGGCGGTAATGCGGCTCGAGATCGTTCCAGCTGATCGGCCACTCGGCGAGGTCTCTTGGGGTCAGAGGGACGTACTTCGCTCCCACTCCCGCTTCACCGTGAAGCGGGACGTTCCAGACGTTCACGGTTCCGCCGACCTGACGATGACGAGCGCAGGCCAGACCGTTGTACGGTTCGCCCTCGTGATCGCCGTCGTTAAGTTCCTGCGCTCGCGGCGACGAGCGGATGCCACCGCTCTCGAGGAGAACTACGCGACGCCCCGCGATACCGAGCGCGAGCGCGGTAGCGATGCCGGCCGGGCCGGCACCGACGACGCACACCTCCGTGGATTGCGACCTAGGAAGCGAATCACCCATGCGCGGTCGACCGCCGATGTCGACGGGAAGCGTCCATCCACCTCGGCCGGCTCGAAGCGGCGTGATGCTATCATCTGAGCAGCTTTACGTTCATGCCGGCCAGGCTCCTTGTTCTCGGGATCGACGCGGTGAGCCCGCCTCTGCTCCGGCACTGGGCGAAGGATGGGTCGCTGCCCGCCATTCGCGGCTTGATGGATCGGGGGACTTCCGGAACAGTGCGCGGCGTGCGCGGATTCTTCATCGGAAGCACGTGGCCTTCGTTCTACACCGGC
>DASTDR010000108.1:0-2070 GCA_035710265.1 Gemmatimonadales bacterium
CGCGCCGAGCTCGAGCACGCGCTCGCGATCCTGACCGGTGTGCCTCCGGCAAAATTCGCGTTGCAAGGCGATGAATGGCGAACTTCACTCCCCGTCATTCCGGCGGGCGTGCCGAGCACGGTGCTCACGCGCAGGCCCGACGTCGCCGCGGCGCAGAACAGCCTGCTCGCCGCCCAGGCGCGCGTGGGCGTCGCCAAGGTCGCGTACTTCCCGAACATCGCGCTCACCGCGAGCGGCGGCTATGCCTCCACCGAGATCGAGGATCTCTTCAACTGGTCCTCGCGCGCCTGGCTGATCGGCGCGATTTTCTCGCTGCCGATCCTCGACGGCGGCCGGCGCGAAGCGGGCGTCCAGGCTGCAGCCGCGGAGCTCGACGGCGCGTTAGCGAGCTACCGCGACCAGGTGCTAGTGGCGTTCAGGGACGTCGAGGACCAGCTCTCGGCGCTCAGGCTTCTCGCCGAGCAGGCCGAGGCGCAGGCGCGCGCAGTGAACAGCGCGCGCCGCACCACGCTGCTCTCCGACGCGCGCTACCGCGGCGGCTACGTGAGCCAGCTCGAGCTCCTCGATGCGCAGAGAAGCGAGCTGCGCAACCGGCGCGAGGAGCTGCAGGTGCGCTCGGCGCGCTACCAGTCGACCGTCGCGCTCGTGCGCGCGCTTGGAGGAGGCTGGCAATGATCAATATCCTCACCGTAAACCTCGTGCTCAGCACGCTTGTGTTCGGGGTCGCTGCCAGGACCTACGTCGTGCCGAACCTCTCGCGGTGGAACCCGCAGGCAATCCTCATCCCCATCCTGCTCCTGCACTCGTTCCGGCACCTCGGCCTCATGTTCCTTGCGCCCGGTGCGACCTACCCCGGCATGCCGCCCCAGTTCGCCCACCCCGCGGCTTGGGGTGACCTCCTCACCGCGGTGCTCGCCATGACCGCGATCCTCTCCGGCACCCCACGGCTGCTGGTCTGGATCTTCAACGTGGTCGGCACCGTCGACCTCCTCGCCGCGATCGCCCTCGCGACGATTTACGGCGCGCCCGCCTTCATGGGCCCGGCGTACTGGATCCCGGCGTTCTGGGTCCCGGCGCTGCTGGTGACCCACTACCTCACGTTCGTGATTCTCACTGAAAGGAATCTGACGTGGAAGGTCGCGAACTGAAGCGAGAATGCTAGGAATCGGGGTCAAAGCCCGATTTCCTTTAGCTCCGCAGGATCGCTTGTTGTCTCAGTTGGGTGTCTGTTGTCGGCCAGAAGCAGTCACCCAACCGCCTCGCCGTCGATTCACGGACGCAGAGGCACTAAACTCGTTGCATGCTGAAGCTGAGCCGCCCCGCCGCGGAGGTCTTCATTCCCGACGGTACATCCTGGGAAGCGGCTTCCGCGCGGGTGACCCACCTGGTGGTGGCAGCTCACGCCGACGACGTGGAGCTCATGGCCTGGCATGCGGTTCTCCACGCGGAGGGACTCGCCGCCGTCATTGTCACCGACGGACAGGGTAGGACTACGCGGCTCCTGGAGCAGAAGCGCGCAGCGTCCCAGGGCAACTACGCGGTGATGATCTGGCTGGACCACGCGAGCGCAGATGTGAAGCAGGCCGCGTATCCGGCGCTGGCGTCCGACTTAAGCGCAGTCCTGTCCGCGGTTCGGGCGCGGCTCGTCTACACCCACAATCCGGCAGACAGGCATGACACCCACGTTGCCGTAGCCCTGCACACCGTGCAGGCGCTGCGCGCGAATCCGTCGTCGGTGGAACGCGTTCTTGGCTGCGAGGTGTGGCGCGCGCTGGATTGGCTGCAGACGGAGGACAAGGTGACGCTCGACGTCAGCACCGTGGAAGATCGGCTCATGCCGTTGATCGGCGCGTTCGACTCCCAGATCGCCGGTGGCAAGCGCTACGACCTAGCGGCGGCCGGCCGCAAGCGCGCCAATGCCACATTCCTGGACCCGCACGCTGTCGACCGCGCCACGGCCGTCGAATACGCGATGGATCTCACGCCGCTGGTGAGGGAGCCCAGGTTGGATATCACGCGCTGGACCATGCAGTTCGTGGAGCGGTTCGCCAGGGATGTGGAAGCCCGTCT
>DASTDR010000109.1:0-2278 GCA_035710265.1 Gemmatimonadales bacterium
CGGTAACGTTACCGCCCCTTGCTGCCCCCTACCGCCTTCTGCACCGCGGCGTCGATATCTTGGTTTTCACCGACACCTGTATAGACGACCTTCCCCGACGCATCCATCACCGCAACGTAGGACGTAGAAGGAGCCTGGAACGCCCGGACGGCTGCACCGTTGCCGTCCCACAGAAATGTGAAGGGCATGGGATGCTTCTCGATGTGCCGGCGCACCGAGTTTTTGCTCTGATTCACCGCCACCGCGACTACCACGAACTCGGCGCGGTCACCGTATTTCTTCTGCGCCGCTACCATGCGCGGCAGCAGGTCTTCGCAGATCGGGCACCAGGTCGCCCAGAACTCCACGAGGACCGGCTTCTTCCCGACCCAGCGCGACAACGAGACCGTGTCACCGGTGAGATTCTCGATCGTGACGGCCGGCGGCGTCTGCCCGACGGGAATGCCGATGACATCCTGACCGACGGCCGGCGCGGCCGCCAGCAGCGCGAGCGCGGCGAAGCCGCCCCACGCCGCCCTTCGCCGCCCCTCGCCGCCATGTTTCACCATACTTGCCCGGCCTTGATGAAGTAGAACTCCGCCATGAGCAGTAGAACCACGCCCGCAGCCCGTTTGATCCATACCATCCACATGCCTGGCCGCGGCAACAGCGCCAGCGAACCGGAGAACAGGCCGACGACGACGAGCACCGCGGTCATGCCGATCGAGAACACGAACAGGTACACGAAGCCCAGCACCGCGCTATGCGTGGTCGCGACCCAGGTCAGGACCGCGGCGAACGCGGGCGCGCCGCACGGCGCAGCGACGATGCCGGACGTCGCGCCCAGCAGGAACACTGCGGGATAGGACCCGCCCCCGAGACTCCCGGCCCAGCCGGCGAGCCGCGCCGGCACACGCACAGGAATCACCTCGAGCATCGCCAGGCCGAACACGACGAGCAGATTGCCGATCGCCAGGTACGCCCACCGATTCGAGCTGATCGTGCCAAAGAGCGATCCTGTGAGACCCGCGATGAGGCCCAGCATAGCATAGAACAGCGCCAGGCCGGCCACGTACGTCAGCGTCAGTCCGATGATCCGCTTGCGCGAGCGCGCGCCTCCCCCCACCCCCCCCACCCCCCCCGCCCCCCCCACGCCGCCGATCGCGCTGGCGGTGATGGGAATCATCGGCCAGATGCACGGGTTGAGGCTCGTGAGCAGCCCGGCGCCGAACAGCAACGGCACCGCCACGATCGGGCGGTGCTGCAGCGCGTCGGACATCTGCGCGAGGATGGGGAGCGCGGAAAGCATGTGCTGGGTTACAATGATGCCCATGGATTCGCCCACACGAAAGAGAGTGGAGCAGGCGCGCGACGCGTTGTTGCGCGTGCATCGTACGCTCCTGGAAATCGAGCGGATCCGCTACGAGCGCCAACACGGCCGCGTCCCGGGCAGTGGAGCCTTTTTGCAGCTGGTGCTCAGCGATCCATGGTTCTACTGGCTGCGCCCGATCCCGACGCTGATCGCGCTGCTCGACGAATGGTTGGACGCCGATCCCACGCCCGCAGACGCGGCGGCGCGGGCGGACCTGCTGCTCGCGCAGGTTCGGGACCGCCTCCGGCCCGATGAGAACGGCGCAGACTTCCAGCAGCGCTACTTCCAGTTGTTGCAAGAGGAGCCCGTGGTTGCGGTCGCGCACGCCGAAGTCCGCAAGATGATCAACGCATGAGCTCCCCCCGGACCGCGCTCCTTGCCGGCGCCACGGGGCTCGTCGGACGTCACGTGCTCGATGAGCTGCTGGCCGACAGCACCTGGTCTCAGGTCGTGACCGTGGGTCGTCGAACGGCGGCGCAACGACATGAGAAGCTCGAGCAGCGCGTCCTCGACCTGAGCGCCATCGAGGCACATGGCGACCTCCCGCACGTCGATGACGTATTCTGCTGCCTGGGAACGACGATCAAACAGGCGGGATCGCAGGACGCCTTCCGGCGCGTGGATCACGATTTCGTGCTGGGTCTCGCGCGCGCCGGCATGCGCCTGGGAGCGAAGCAGTTTCTGCTGGTGAGCGCGATCGGGGCCGACCCTGAATCGCGCGTGTTCTACAGCCGCGTGAAGGGCGAAGTCGAAGCGGCGGTGCGCGCGCTTCCCTACCGCGCCGTTCAGATCTTCCGCCCGGGGTTGCTGATCGGTGATCGAGCCGAATTACGGTTGGGCGAGCGGATCGCCATGTCCGTCGCCCCGATTGCGCAGCCGCTGCTCATGGGCCCGCTGCGCCGCTACCGGTCGATCAACGCGAGCGAC
>DASTDR010000110.1:0-4118 GCA_035710265.1 Gemmatimonadales bacterium
TGGGCGATCGCAGGGCCGAGCGACGTTCCCCCTTCGGATGCGATGTCGGGATCCAGCGCGTCGAGGTACAGGGTGAGTGCGGAGCCATCCACGGACAGCGGCGACAGGATGTAGCTGGTCCCGGCGAAGGCCGCGAGGCCGATCCGGTCGCCGTCCAGGTCCTGCACCAGTCGCCGCGCTTCGCGCAGCGCGCGGCCGAGCCGGCTCGGTTTGACGTCCTCGGCGAGCATCGACCGGGAGATGTCGACCCCCATCACGAGATTCAGACCGCGCGTTTCGGTGACGATGCGTTCCTCACCCCAGCGCGGACCGGACAAGGCCACCGCGGCAAGTCCCGCGGCGAGTCCAAGCGCCGGTGCGCCGAGCTTTCCGGCACCGCGGGCGATGCGCGCCGTCGATTCCGACCACGCGGCGGCGCGCCGAATGCGCGCGCGGCGTGCCCAGACCGCGGCCGCCCAGACCGCGGCGCCCACGACCGGTGCCAGCGCGACGACGACCGGCGCGTCGAACGTGATCATGGCACCCGCACCGCAAACGTCGCGGCCACGACCATTTCGAGCGCCAGCGCCAGCAAGCCGAGTCCGAGGGGCCAGCGATAGGCTTCATCGTAGCGGCGATAGACGAGGTGCTGCACCGCGGTCTTCTCCAGGCGGTTGATTTCGCTGAAGATGTTGGAGAGGGATGCCGCATCGGTGGCGCGGAAGTAGCGACCGCCGCTCATGCGAGCGATCTCGCTCAGCAGCTGCTCGTCGATCTTGACCGGCATCGTTTCGTAGCGGAGCCCGAGTGGTCCGCGCCCTGTCGGGACCGGGGCCTCCCCCTGAGTCCCAACCCCGATCGTGTAAATCCGGATTCCGAATGCGGACGCTGCCTGCGCGGCGGTGCGCGGATCTACGGTGCCCTTGTTGTTCTCACCATCCGTCAGCAGCACCAGCACCTTGCTCTTGCCCGGGGCCCGCCGCAGCCGGTTCGCGGCGGTCGCGATCCCCGTGCCGATCGCGGTTCCATCTTCGAGAATGCCGATCCGCAGGTTGCGAATGGCCTGCTCGAGGACCGCATAATCGGTGGTGATCGGCACCTGAGTGAGCGCTTGTCCCGCAAACGCGACCAGGCCGATGCGGTCCGAGGACCGCGCTCGCACGAATTCCACGGCGGTGCGCCGGGCGACGTCGAGCCGGTTGGCCGGAGAAAAATCTTCCGCCAGCATGCTGCTGGAGATGTCGAGCGCCAACACGATGGAGATGCCTTCGCTGCGCAGCTCCTGGCGCGCCGAGCCGAGGCGTGGACCGGCGGCCGCGATGATCCAGGCGGCGAGACAGAGCGATCGTAGCGAAACGGGCAGCCGCGCGATCCACAGCCGTTCCGTTGGACCGCTGGCCGGCCGCACGTCGCTCATCGGCGCGCCCGCCAGGCGGTTGAGGCGCTTGGCGCGCCACCACCACCACAGCGGCAGCGCCGCGAGCAACAAGAGGAGGAATGGACGCGCGAACGTCATGTGACCGATTTGCCTCCATTGGGACGCAATTCCCGCGCGAACGCGCGCGCCCGCGCGGCGAGCGGCGCCACGTCCACGCCGTGCGCGGTTGCAAAGGCCACCTGATCCAGCGCCTGCAACAGGTCACGCAGATCGCGCAGTGGCGCGTCCGGCCGAGCCCGCTCGACGGCGGCAAGAACTTCCGTCGTGCTCAGCGCCTCGTGGGCGTCAGGAATGGCGTGCGCGAGCGCACGCCGCAGCCGCTGCGTCGCCCGGGCCGCGACGGCCTTCGGCTCGCCGGCCGCCAGCCAGCGCTGGTCGGCGATCTCGCCGGCGGTCTCGAGCGCCGACTCGGCGCTCGCCCGACGCGGGCCACGCCGCCGCCACATCACCAATGCCGCCAACAACCCGCCGGCCAGCAGCACCGCCGCGATCACGGGAATCGCATTCGTGCGGCCCCAGCGCAACGGTCCCAGCGACGGTTGGGGCTGCGGCGCGGTGATGGTATCCGGTATGACGCTCGCGATGTTGAGTGTGACGCTACCGCCTGGAACCGAATCGGTCGAGCCGTCCGGACCCAGCCGCCATAGTGAGGGCATCGTGACGCTGCCGCTGCCCGCTCTCCAGGCTACCAGCAGATACCGCACCGTGAACCCGTTGGCGCGGGCGATGATGCTCGGATCCCCCAGCTGCTCCACGTCCCCGTTCTGCTCGAGCTTGCCCGCGCGGACCCGCCAGCCGGCCGGCGCGTCGATGGTGCGCTCGACTCGAATCGTATCGCCCACGGTTGGGCTCGCCGGAGCGACGCTCCATCCGACCCCTTGCAGCAGCAACAGCAGAACGTTCCCGGTCATCGGCTCAGCCGCCGCGCGCGCTCGGCGAACGCGCGCCGCAAAGGAAGGCCATACGGCACGGTGGTGAGCAGAGCGACGCGATCGACGCCCGCCTGCACGAGCTTGCGCGTGCGCTCCTGTTGCATCCGCTCCGCAGCTACCCGAATCCGGGTTCGCGTCGGCGTGTGGCTCGTGTCCACGAGCACGCGTTGGCCCGTTTCGGCATCCTCGAGCTCGACCCATCCGGCATCGGGCAGATCGTATTCCCTCGGATCGTCGACCGTGATCGCCACGACTTCGTGCCGCGCGGCGAGCTGGCCGAGCGGCTCTTCCCAGCCTTCCGCGCGGAAGTCGGAAAGCACGACGACGATGGCGCGATGGCGCAGCAACTTCGTCGCGTAGGCGAGCGCGCCGGCGAGGTTCGTCCCGCGCCCGCGCGGAGCGAAGGCCACGAGATCACGGATCACGCGGAGCGCGTGCGCGCGCCCTTTCGCAGGCCGGACCACGAGCTCCGGCTTATCGGCGAAGAGCAGCGCGCCGACGCGGTCGTTGTGGCGCGCCGCCGCGAGCGCGAGGACCGCCGCGACCTCGACGGCGAGCCCGGCTTTGGTATACGGCCGGCCGTAGTGCAGCGAGCCCGACTGGTCGACGACGAGCAGGAGCGTGATCTCCCGCTCTTCCATATACGTCTTGACGAACGGATGGCCCATCCGGGCCGAGACATTCCAGTCGATCGCGCGGAAGTCGTCCCCCTGCTGGTAGGCGCGGACCTCCGCGAACTCGATTCCCTGCCCGCGAAAAACCGAGCGGTATTCGCCCGTAAAAAGGGTGTTGACGAGGCTACGCGTCCGGAGCTCGATCCCCTTGACCAGCTTGAGGACGTCCCGGGTGATCACGGCACCCCCACGGCCTCCAGGATCCGCGAGATCACTTGATCGGCGGTCATGTCTTCGGCTTCGGCCTCGAACGTGAGCAGGACGCGATGGCGCAGCACATCGTATGCCATCGCCTTGACGTCCTCGGGCACGACGAACGCGCGGCCCCGCAGATAGGCGTGCGCCCGGGCGGCCTGGGCCAGATAGATCGAAGCGCGCGGCGAGGCCCCGAACGCGATCAGCGGTTTCAGCTCGGGAAGGCCGACGGACTGCGGCTCGCGCGTCGCGCGCACCGCGTCGACGATGTAATCCACGACTTTCTGATCCATGAACAGCTCGGCGATCGCGCTGCGGGCCGCGAGAATGTCGTCCGCCTCGGCGATGCGCTGCACCTCGATCGGGCGGCCGGACGCCATGCGCCCGACGATCTCCTTCTCGGCGTCGCGCGTCGGGTATCCCACCCGCACCTTGAGCATGAACCGGTCGAGCTGCGCTTCGGGTAACGGATATGTTCCTTCGTGCTCGATCGGATTTTGCGTGGCCAGCACCAGGAATGGCTCACCGAGATAGAACGTCTCCCCGCCGATCGTCACCTGTTTCTCCTGCATCGCTTCCAGCAGCGCCGACTGCACCTTGGCGGGCGCGCGATTGATCTCGTCGGCCAGGATCAGATTCGCGAACAGCGGTCCTTTTTTCGGATAGAATTCCTGCGAGCGTTGATCGAACACCATCGTCCCGATCACGTCGGCCGGCAGCAGATCCGGGGTGAACTGAATCCGCGAAAAGCTGATACGCAGGCACTCGGCAACGGTGCGCACCGCGAGCGTTTTGGCGAGGCCGGGCACTCCCTCGAGCAGAATGTGGCCGCCGGTGAGCAGCCCGATGAGGAGCCGCTCCACCATGACCTCCTGCCCCACGACGCGTTTGGCGACCTCG
>DASTDR010000111.1:0-3167 GCA_035710265.1 Gemmatimonadales bacterium
CAGGCCGCCCGCGCGGCCGGCATGCCGTGCATCGTCCTGACGACGAGTCACCCGCCCGAGCGGCTCGAGGGCCGAGGTGCGGCGGGTGTGTGGCGCTCGCTGGAAGGCCACAGCCCCAGGGAGCTCGCCAACCTGTGAACGAGCCCTCCTCCGGGATCACGCGGCTCGAGCAGGATGCCGTGCCGGCCGAAATCGTCGATGGACTGCGTGCGGGAGCGATCGTCGCGCCTGTCGACGTGGGCGTCCTCGAGCTGACTGGCGCCGGAATGGGCGCCGTCTCGTGCCTTCAGGGGTTGCTCACCAACGACATCGAAAAGCCCGGGGACGGCGCCTTCGTGTACGGCGCGCTGCTCACTCCGAAAGGGATGATCGTTGTGGACGGCTGGGCCTCGCGGCTGGGCCCGCGCGTGCGGTTCACGGTGCTTGCGGAAGGCCGCGCGCGCGCGCTCGCCATTTTCCAGCGTTCGATTCCGCCGCGGCTCGCGCGGGTTGAGGACCGGACCGGGCCGAGCGGCGTGCTGCGCGTGGCCGGCGCCCACAGCGTTGCGGTGCTGGGCGCGGCGGGCTTCCCGGTGCCCGCGCCTGGCCGGGCGGTGGAGAGCTCGGTGGGCGAGATCGCAGTCGAAGTCGCGCGCGCGAGCGACGCCGCGCCGTTCGTATTTCAGATCATTGCCGCGTCCGAGTCCCGCGAGACGCTCCAGCGCCGGCTCGTCGGGGCGGGCGCGCACAGCGCCCCGACCGACGCGCTCGAGCTGGTGCGGATCCTGGCCGGCTGGCCCCGCCTCGTCTCCGAAGTGGACGACAAGACGATCCCCCAGGAGGTGCGTTTCGACGAGATCGGCGGCGTTTCCTATACGAAGGGCTGTTACACGGGCCAGGAGACGGTCAGCCGCCTGCATTTTCGCGGGCATGCGAACCGGCACCTGCGCGGCCTCTTGTTCGACACCGATCCGCCCGCCGCACCCGCGAGCGGCTGGAGCGCGGTAATGCAGGACGAGCGCGAGGTCGGCCGCGTCACGAGCATCGCCTGGCTTCCCGACGGGGGCGGCTCGGTGCTCGGCCGCTGGATCGGGCTCGCGATGGTGCGGCGCGAGGTGGAGGTCGGTGCCACCGTGCGGGCGGCGGGCCGCGAAGCGCGGGTCGTCGATCTGCCGTTCGACGCTCCGAAAGTCACGCCTGCGTGACGGTCCTGGTCACCGGCGCCGCCGGGCTCGTCGGGACGCACGTGCTCGAAGCATTGCGGGCGCGCGGAGAGCGCCCGCGCGCGCTCGTGCGGGCGGACGCGCGGGAGCTGGCGGAATCGTTCGGTGCCGAGCCGGTGATCGGCGACGTCACGGACGCGGTGACCTGGGAGCGGGCAGCGCGCGGTGTCGGCGCCATCGTCCACGCCGCGGCGCTCGTCGTCACGCGGAATTCGTTCGACGAGTTCACGCGGGTGAACGTCGGAGGCACGCGGCTGGCAATCGCGGCGGCGCGCGACAACGGCGCTCGCTTGATTCACGTGTCGTCGGTGGCCGTGTACGGACGGACCGAAGTGTATGCCGCCGGTGCGGACGGCGTGACCGAGGACTATCCGTTCCAACCGCTGCCCGCCGCGGACTTCTACGCCCGCACCAAGCGCGCCGCCGAGCTGCTGGTGCAGCAGGAAGCGGCAGACACGACCCGCGGTTCGCTCAGTGCGATCGCCATCCGGCCCAACGTGATCTACGGCGAGCGCGATCGGTTGTTCACGAACCGTCTCATCGCCAGTCTCAAGCGAGGATTGATCCCCCAGATCGGTCCGGGCACCAATCACCTTTCCTGCGTCTACGCGGGCAACGTCGCGTCCGCGATTGTCGCGGCGCTCGACGCGCCAGCGCGTCCCGGATTTCGCGCCTACCATGTGACGCGCGATGCTCCGCCGCTGCTCAGGCAACGGGAATTCTTAGCCGCGTTTGCCGAAGCGATGGGCCGGCGTGCCCGCTTCGTGCGGATGCCGGTGGGACTCGTTCGCTTCGGAATCGGGATATGGAGCACGCTGCTCAAGGCGCTGTTTCCGGGACGCTACGCAGGGCTTGGCAGCGCGGCGGTGTCGTTCATTCTGGGCGAGAATCCGTACTCCACAGAGCGGATTCACCGCGACCTCGGGTGGAGCCCCCCGTTCGATACACGGACCGCGATCGCCCGGTCGGTACGGTAATAACAAAAGCCCGGGCAGTGCCCGGGCTACAACGACAATCGTCGACGACGTTACGGACGACGCGCCTTGGTGGTGTCGGGCGCCATTTGATGCGTAGTGTCCGCTTTCATCGAATCGGACATCATCATCGAGTCGGTGCGCGCGCTGTCCGCGCTCATGCCACGGTCTTCCGCCTTCTTGCACGCGCCGGCGGCCATGACGACCAGCGCCACAGCCAGTGCAATGCGCTTCATGCTGGCTCCTGTTGGGGTACCTGGGGGAACGAACGCGCGAAACGTACATCTGGGACCCGCGCAGTCAAGCTGCGGTAAGTTATAGCTACCATGCTTCGTCCCGATCGTCGTGCATTCCTAGCCTGGCTCGGTACACTGCCGCTCCTGCGCCGTCCCGTCTCGGGCGCCGGCGGGCAGCAACCGGTCATCGACGTACGACCGACGGCGCTGTTTCAGCAGCCCGACGGGCGCCGCAATCTGGTGCGCGTGATCGTGTCGGGGTTGGGCGCGCCTGCGGCCCGCGCGAGTGTGACGGATAACCGCGGCGCGCTGGTCGGCACGGCCGGCTTGCTGCCGGCGGGGGACGGCGCCGCATTGAGCGGCGAGCTGTGGGTGCCGTTGTCGCGACCGTCCGATTATCAGATCGACGTCCACGTTGGACGCGACCGCGCCGCGCGCCGCCGGTTGCGGCTCACGCCGCCCAAGCGCTGGACGCTGTACTGGCTCTCCTCGATTCATACCGACGTGGGCTTCACCGATCTCCAGGAACGCGCGCTCGAGGCCCACCGGAAGAATCTCGACGCGGCGCTCGCGTGGCTGACGACGCATCGCGATTTCCGGTTCACCGCCGAGTGCGCGTTGCAGGTGTTGTCGTATATCGAGAATCGATCGTCGGACGCCGGTGACGCGCTGGTGCAGGCGCTGCGCGAGGCGAAAGTCGGTTGGCAGGCGCTGTTCGCCAACATGCTCACCGGGTTGCTCGATCACGACACCTT
>DASTDR010000112.1:0-2295 GCA_035710265.1 Gemmatimonadales bacterium
GGCTCACGGCGCGCCAGAACGTCGAGCTCGCCATGGGACGCGCCGCTCGCCGCGTCGATCGCCGCGAGGTGGCGGCGAGGGCCGCGCACTATCTGGAACTGGTCGGGGTGCAGGATGCGGCGGATCAGCTGCCGTCGGCTCTGTCGCTCGGGACGCAGCAGTGCGTGTCGCTGGCGCGCGCGCTGGCAGTGGAGCCGCGCTTCCTCCTGCTGGACGAGCCGTTCTCACAGCTCGACTCGCTCACCAGGTTCGAGCTCCAGGACACGCTGCTGCGCGTCTGGGAGCGCTCAGGCCGGACGGTCGTGATGGTGACACACGACGTGGACGAAGCGCTGTACCTGGCGGACCGCCTGATTCTCATGACGGATGGACCCGAGGCCACCATCGGCGACACGTTCAGCGTGCCGCTGCCCCGCCCGCGCGCCCGGGCGGCCGTGCTCGGGCACCCGCGCTATCACGCCTGCCGCCGGCACATCATCGATTTTCTGGAGCATCACGCGCACCAGTCGCGGCCAAGCACGCTCGATCCGCTCTTACATTCGTCAGTGCCAGACTAGTAGCGCCTCTTCAGCTGGCGCATCAGATCGAACTTCGCCGTGTCGGCGACGGCCATGACGGCCATGACGCCGGCCTGCACCGGATCGCTCACGACCAGGTCGGCCGCGTCGGGCACGCTGCCAGCCATATTGAGCGAGATGACGCGCAGCCCGTTGGCCCGCACTTCCTCGACCGCCTTCGTGATTTCGCCGCCCATGAGTGCGCCGGCCAGCACGAGCAACTGTACGCGCGGCAGGCGCATGACCGCCCGGACGGCCGCCGCAAGCTCCTGCTCGCCCACGAGCGGGATCGTGTCGATCGAGATCCGCTCCCCGCGGATGTTGTGACGATCGGCTTCCGTGATGGCGCCCATGGCGACCTGCCCAACCTGCGCGCCTCCGCCCATCACGATGATGCGCTTGCCGTAAATTTTGGCGACCGACGGCGTTTCGTGCACGTCCTCGACGCCGGCAACCTTCCGCAGATCCGTGATGATCGCCGGGATCGCACCCTCCGCTGCGCTGAACTCGAAGTAGATGCCCGTTGTCGGGGCGCCCGCGTGCAGGTCCACGTAGGTGATGTTGGCGGCGTGATCGGCCAGGACTTTCGTCAGTCCGGACAGCATGCCCAGCCGATCGACAACGGTGCAGAGAATCGCGTGGACGCTCATTGAGCGTTGAATCTAGCACGGCTGGTTCGCGGATGGTGGTTGGTGGATAGCGGTTGGCCGCGCGTATAATTCCCGCCACCATGAGACATCACCTGCTGACGTGCCTTGCACTTCTCGCCGCCGTCGCCCTCGTGCCAGGATCGGCCGCGGCCCAGGGACAACCGAATATGTATGGACCTTCCGTCACCTCCGACCAGGCCAAGACCGCTGCCGCTGCGGCGATCGCCGAAGCGCGGAAAAACCAGTGGACGATGGCGATCGCGATCGTCGATCCCGCCGGCGATCTCGTGTACTTCGAAAAGATGGACAACACGCAGGTCGGGAGCGTGGACGTGGCGCAGGCCAAGGCGGTCGCTTCGGCGCGTTTCAAGCGTCCGACCAAGGCGTTTCAGGATGCGCTCGCAGCCGGCGGGGAGGGTTGGCGCATTCTCTCGCTCGAGGGAGCGGTCGCCGTCGAAGGCGGGCTCCCGCTTATCATCGGCGGCAGGATCGTCGGTGCCATCGGCGCGTCCGGCGGATCGAGCCAGCAGGACGGAGTGGTCGCGGCCGCCGGAGCAGGAGCCTTGAAATAGGTGCGAGCGCGATAAGATCGTGAGCATCAACCACGGAGACGCCCGATGAACAGGACCGTACTCGCATCAGCCATCGCTCTGGCACTCGGCTCAACCCTCTACGTCGCCGCTCAGCAGCCTCCGCAGGGCCCTCCGGGTGGCCGCGGACGGGGAGGCTTCGGCCCCCCTGGCGGCGGGCCCGAAACAGGGCTGAACACGCGTCCGGAGAATGCGCCGGATCAGAAGCCGGCGTTTGCCGGGCAGCACCGCGTGCCCGAGCAGAAGCTCAACGTGGCGTTCAACGTCGTGACGGTCACCGAAGGGCTCGTCTCACCGTGGGGCCTCGTGTTCCTTCCTGACGGCCGCATGCTCGTCACCGAGAAACCCGGGCGGCTCCGCGTGGTCAGCGCCGACGGCAAGCAGATCTCGGAACCGGTGTCGGGCCTTCCCATGGTGGACGCGCGCGGCCAGGGCGGGCTCCTCGACGTTTCGATCGACCCGGCGTTCCAGAAGAATCAGCTGATCTACTGGAGCTTC
>DASTDR010000113.1:0-2569 GCA_035710265.1 Gemmatimonadales bacterium
TTGTGATGTTCTACTCCTACGCGCGGTGGGCGACTCCATCGCCATGACATAGGAATCGGTTGCGATCAGCAATCCTCGCTCCTCCCATTCGGGCCCTGTCCTTTTCAGGGGTTGTGATGGTGAAGAGAGCGCGGCAACAGGAAATCTCGGTTGCAGCCGACAACGGCGCATGCAAGCATGTGGTGCCGCCGCGCTTGCGAGAGCGTGTCGGGTTCGCAAAGGTTGAAGTGCCTTCGACAAAAGGAGCCGGAATGTTCGTGTCTAGACTGAGAGCGCTTACGATCGGTGTCGCCACACTCGGCGCAGCAGCGGCAGTGTCCGTTGCTGTGTTCGGACAAGGCGGCGCCCGTCCGTCCACGGGTGAGACCGAGTGGAGATTTTTCGGCAGCGACGCGGGCGCGACCCGGTACTCGCCCGCCAGTCAGATCGACGCCACCAATGTCCGCACGCTCAGCGTGGCGTGGCGGTGGTCGGCGCGGAACTTCGGCCCGAGGCCCGCAACCTCCATGCAGGTCAGTCCGGTGATCGTCAACGGCGTGATGTACACGACGGCGGGAATCAACCGCGACGTCGTCGCGCTGGACGCAGCCACCGGCCAACAGCTGTGGCACTGGCGCCCTACGGGCGACCTGCTACGGTGGTTCGACATCATCGATCCGCTGGCGAGGAGCTCGGGCCGCGGCGTCACCTACTGGAGCGACGGCGCGGGCGACGAGCGGATCTTCGTCGTCATGAACAGCTACATGCTCGTGGCGCTCGACGCCAAGACCGGGCGGCAGGTGACTGGCTTCGGCAAGAACGGCGTCGTCGATATGGCGGAGAACTTCCGGTGGAACGAGCGGCCTGGGCTGCCGCGTGAAGGGCGCGTGGCCAATACGTCTCCGCCGGCGATCGTTGGCAACGTCCTGGTGGCCTCGATCTCGATGCACACCGGCTCGACGCCGAATCTGCCTGGGGCGTCAATCAACGAGAAGTGGCCCATGAACATCCCGGGAGACGTCGTCGCCTACGACACTAAAACGGGCAAGATGCTCTGGCGCTTCAACACCATTCCCCGCCAAGGGGAAGAAGGCGCCGAGACGTGGCTGACGGCCGATCCCAAAGTCTGGGACGTCCCGGGCGGTCTGAACGACTGGGCGAAGCAGCGTCCGGAGCTCCGCCAGCAGCCGTCGAACCAGTACACCGGCAACGCCGGTTTCTGGGCGCCGGCCACTGCGGACCCCGAACTTGGTCTGTTCTACATCGGGGTGGAGTCGGCGACGAGCGACTATTACGGAGGGTACAGACCGGGAAACAACCTCTACGCCAACTCGGTGCTTGCGCTCGACGCGAAGACCGGCAAGCGTGCCTGGCACTTTCAGCTGACCCACCATGATCTCTGGGACTACGATCCGCCGACCGCGCCGATGCTCGCGGACCTCACCGTCGAGGGTCGCCCGGTAAAGGCCGTGGTTCAGCTCACCAAGCAGGGATTCGCTTTTGTGCTCGACCGGGCCACAGGCAAACCGGTGTGGCCAATCGAGGAGCGACCCGTGCCCAAGTCCGATGTGCCCGGAGAGTGGACGTCGCCGACGCAGCCGTTTCCCACCAAGCCAGTCGCGATCGAACATCAGGGGGTCACTGAGAATGACCTTGTAGACTTCACGCCGGAGATCAAGGCCGAGGCTCTTCGCGTGGCGCGCCAGTTCCGCCTTGGTGGCCTCTATGCGCCGCCATCGCTGCCGAATGCGGCCGATGGCACGATGGGCACGTTGACGGCGCCGTCCGCCACCGGCGGCGTCAACTGGCCAGGCGGCGCGATCGATCCAGTGGACGACGTACTGTATGTCGCCACCCAGAACCTCTTGTTCCGGGCGCAGGTGGTCGCGGGATCACCG
Source organism: Gemmatimonadales bacterium (assembly GCA_035710265.1). Classification (GTDB taxonomy): domain Bacteria; phylum Gemmatimonadota; class Gemmatimonadetes; order Gemmatimonadales; family GWC2-71-9; genus 20CM-2-65-7. Next base: position 1,878 of record DASTDR010000113.1, read on the forward strand.
AATACCGGAGTGCTCTATCACGACCCGCGCGGTCAGGCCGCGGGGCCCGCTACCACAGTGTTCGGACTTCCGCTCCTCAAGCCTCCCTACGGTAGCATCGTTGCGATCGACCTGAAGACGGGTGATCGCCTGTGGAAGGTGCCCCATGGCAACACACCGGAGGCGATCCGGACGAACCCCAGGTTGAAAGGCGTGGAAATTCCCAACACCGGCGCCAACACCAGAGGCACGGGACTGCTGGTCACCGGGACGCTCTTGTTCGGCGGCGAGGGGGGCGCAGCTCCTGTCCTTCGGGCGTGGGACAAGAAGACTGGAGCGGTGGTCGCAGAGATTCAGGTGCCAGGGCCAACCACCGGATTCCCTGTCACCTATACGAACGCCGGGCGGCAGTACATTGCCGTGGCCGTACGGGTCGCCAACGCCGTAGAGATCGTGGCTCTCGCACTTCCGGCGCCAGCGCCGGCCGGACGCGGAGGACAGGGCGGGCGTGGAGGACAGTGACGTCGTAGGGTGTAAAAACTAATCTTCGGCGCATTCGAGCGCAGGCAGGCAGCACGCGCGATTGACGAGCGCGAGTTTGAGCATTTCACCTTGGCCGAAGAAAGATGGGCGCTTGAGGAACCTGGGCTTGGCACGCCATTCGATGTATCGGCTGTGGTTCGCCAATACTCGTCGAGAGCGCAATAGAGCAG
>DASTDR010000114.1:0-4171 GCA_035710265.1 Gemmatimonadales bacterium
GACGAGATCATGGCCCAGATCTTCGACCGCGGCGATCCGGTGCCGAAACGGACGCTGACGTTCACCATCAACGTCACCGACGAAGGGCAGACGCACGGCACGCCCTTTCGTGTTCGCCGGACGTTCGGGAAGTGGCGTCAGATTGGCCAATTGGTCTTCGACAATGCGGTCGCCTCGTACAACGGCGACAAGGTCATTCACTTCACTCATCCGACCTGGCGGGGGGATCGCAACGATCCGGCAACCGCCACGCGGAGCGAGGGGATTAAGGTCGGCTGACTTCCAGCTGACGGATTCGCAAAATTGCTGGAGGAGGCTGTGGCGTGGTGACTATAGGTTGTCAACGGCGACGGTGTGCCCGCCTTGTTCGAGGTTATTTGAAGATGTCGAGAACGGCGGCCGGCAGTTCCGTGTCCGGCTTCTCGAGGCCCTGCTCGAAGTTCTTCTCCCAGTTCTTCGCCCAGGGACGGCCGTAGTAATCCACGTAGCGAGGGTCGCTCGGCGACAGCTGGTTCGGCCTCCCGTTGACGTTCACGACATTGCTCAGACACTCGATGAACGTGTGACGAAGAGCGGGACTGTCATGTCTCTGCGTCCTGTTCCAGCGCATCGTCGAGCGCAGCGGAGCCACAAAGGCCTCGGGGTCGTAGAAGATGGTCTCGATCGTCAGACCGGCAAAGGCGCCGCTGGCATCCTGCCGCGGCGAGATGATCTCGACGGTCTCCATGCTGCTGCTGTACTCGAACAATGCGTGAGTGATCGTCCATCCCTGGACGTTCGCCGTCCAGGAGATCAGTTTGTCCCCGTCCCAGAAGCCGACCGTTTCGCCGTACCACTGGGGCACCTGCTGGACGTGCTTCCGTCCGATCAGGACCTTGAAGAGGAAGTTGTCGGCGATGCCGCTCAGGAACTGAACCTGATACGGGGTCATCATCACTTCCATCGGCTGCTGCACGGCAAACTGCGTGTAGAACCGGACCAGCCCCTCGGGATGGCAGAACGACGCGCTCCATTGCGGCGCGTTGGTCACCGCCTCGTGGTAGACGCCCTGCACCATGCGCTTCTGGTATTCGGGCGTCAGCAGCGATAGCATGGTGCTCGGCTGAGCGATGCCCCACAGCCACTGCGTCCCGCCGTCCTGGTTGCCGCGCACGTAGAACCCATCCCATTCCGGCAGCGTCGCACGCGTGTGCACGGTCGGGCCGCCGCGTTTGGCGGCGTCGGCCATCAACGCCTCGTAGTGCTCCTTGGCCGTCTTGTGTGGATAGGGACTCCTGATATTCGCGGCCGCGTAATCGCGGGCACAGTCTCCCCAGCCGGCGGTCGCAGGAGGCTTGTCACCCATCCGCTGATCCGCCCACATCTCCGTGATGTTGCGGGAGATGTTGCAGCGGAAGTACTTCGGATCGCTCCAGAGCGCCCTGTCCTGATAGAAGTTCTTCGTGGTGAAGAGGTCCACCGGGAGCGGGTCTGGATGAGGAGCGCCCGGTTTAAGTGCGCCGTCGGGGATTCGTGGTCCGCCACGCCCGCCAAGCGTTCCGACCGGGGCCCCGCCTCGTCCACCGCGGCCTCCGGGAGCCGCAGGTGGAGCCGCGCCCCCTTGTTGTCCCGATGCCGGCGCCTGGAAAGCGAACAGCACCACGGAAAGCATTGTGGCTACGAAGAGCGCCCCAGCGCCGCAAACGGAACGGATTCTCATGCCTCGTACCCCATCAGGATTCGATGCCAACTCCGCGGAATGCTAACACGCCGCCCAGCGTCGCCCTTGATGCAACTGGACTGAACGTCCGGCGAGGGTTATGTTTGCTCGGCCGGTTCACTTCACGGGGAAGACGGCAGGCCTCGGAAGCCCGCCATGACAGGTGCCAGGGAGGTCCTATGCGTCAGATCATTGCGTTGATGCTGCTCGGTGCAGCCATCGTGATTGCGGCACCGCCCGGCGCTGCGGGACGCGTAGGACAGGTTCAGGCTCAGAATCAGGCGCCGCCCGAAGGGTTCCGCATCATCGGCAACATCTATTGGGTGGGCGGCGAGTATGGCTCGTATTTGATCACGACTCCGCAGGGCCACATCCTCCACGACACCGGCACCAGCGAGATGCACGACGTCATCGTGTCGAACGTCAAGAAGGTGGGGTTCGACGTCAAGGACATCAAGATGATCATCTCGAGCCATGCGCATTTTGATCACGTCCAGGGACACGCGGCGATGAAGAAATTGACCGGAGCGCAAGTCGTCGCTCTCGGCGGCGATGCCGCGGCGCTTGAAGCCGGTCAGGACAACTCCGCTGGAGGGTTCAGCGGCATGGTGGCGGTCCACGTCGATCGCGTCATCAAGGACGGGGATACGATTTCCCTGGGCGGCGTGACCTTGCGCGCCCTCTGGGTGCCGGGGCACACGCAGGGGGCCACCGTGTGGACGACCACCGTCTCCGAAGGCGACCGGAAGTATTCGGTCGCGTTCCGCGGCGGTGAAACTCCTAACGCGGGGGTTCAACTCATCGGCAATCCCAGGCACCCCAAGGTGATCGAAGAGACGAGGATGACCCTTCAGAGGATGAAGGCGCTCCAGCCTCCAGACCTCTTCCTCCACAATCACCGGCAGAATCTCGGTCGTCCGTTGAATCCCGCGCTCCCGGTCAATCCCCTCTGCGTCACGTGCATGGACGCCGAGGCATTCAAGGCGATGGTTGCCAACGCCGAAGCGTCATTCGCAGGGAGAGTCCGCGAAGCGGAGGCGCAACAAAAGACATCACAGCAGCCGGCCGCCCCTCAAGGCCCGCAGCCGTATTTCGTCGGCAACCGCATTGGCCTGCCGATCAACCCGGCACCGGACGGCGCGTTCACGCCAGCGTCCGCAAACGTGAAAGTCTTTGGCGCGATCTACGCGGCGGAGAGTTGCTCTTACGACGCCACGCGCGGGGTCATCGTGGTGCCGAATCGCGGCGTCGCGCAGAACGTGCAGACCAACAATGCCTGGATCTCCCTCATCAACCATGACGGGTCCGTCCACACCGCTCGTTGGATTGGCATCCAGAATCCAGGCGAGCAGCGGACCAACATGACGACGCCGCTGGTGCTGAACGAACCCTTCGGCAGTGACATCGCCAACGGCATGCTCTACGTTGCGGATCGAGACGGCGGCACGACCCCGGCTGACACGGCGGTGTCGGTCATCCGTCGCTTCAACATGCAGACGGGTGCGCCCGCAGGCGAGGTTCGTGTCGAGAAGTCGACCGGATTCAACGACATCGAAGTTGCCGACGACGGCACGATCTACGCCACGCAGACCGGCGTCGGAGGGGCGAACCCGGACCCGACGACGTGGCAGGTCTGGAAGATCACCCGCGATGGCGCCGCCTCGATCTTCGTCCAGGGCGCTCCGCTGCGACAACCGAACGGCATTGCATTCGATCCACAGGGCAACATCGTCGTCGTGAATATCGGCGACACAGCGGTGCTGACCTTCTCGCCTGACGGCAAGTTGATGCGGACCGAGAACGCGGCTCTGGCTGGCAACGATGGGCTCGTGATCATGCCGGACGGTACCAAGTATGTCAGCAGCGTGACGCTCGGCGGCGTCTCGCGCATTCGGCCGGGACAGCCCGCGGAGCTGATTGCGCAGAACATCCCAAACCCCGCGTCGATGTGTTATGACGCCGGGGCGAATCAACTCGTGATCCCAATGAACGCCAACAACGGACTCGCGTTCATCTCCTTGCGATAGCTCACGAAGGGAAGATCACATATGAGGATCGTTTCATGTGTCATCGCGCTGCTGGTGGCGACATCAGCCCTTGCTCACCATAGCAACTCGGCGTTCGACGGCGACAAGGTGGTGGTGCTCACGGGCACCGTCATCGAGTGGAAATGGACGAACCCGCACGTGTGGATCATCCTGTCGGTGGACGAAGGCAACGGCAAGGTGGAATGGGCGATCGAGGGCCGCACACCAGGCCAGTTGGTCCGCGCCGGCTGGTCGAAGACCACCCTCAAGGCGGGTGAGACGATCACCGTCGATTTCAGCCCGGCGAAGGACGGGACCCGCACCGGCCTCCTCACGCGCGTCAGGCGCGCTGACGGCACTGTGGTCGGGCAACAGGCGGCGCCGGCGGCTCAGCAGTAACGGCTGGAGGAGAACATCATGTCGAAGACCGTTGCTCTGTTTGCTT
>DASTDR010000115.1:0-3574 GCA_035710265.1 Gemmatimonadales bacterium
TCGGCACGCGGGATGTCCTCGACCGCGTGACCATCGCCTGGCCGAATGGGCGGAAGGAGGAGTTCACGAAGGTGGCGACGGGGAAGCAGTACGACTGTACGGAAGGCAAGGGGATAACGGAGAGCTCTCGATAACTCCCAATTTCCAACTCCCAACGCCCAACCCCCGACGCCCAACTCCCAACGCCCAACTCCCAAGTCCCAACTCCCAACTCCCAAAGATGACCTGGCATTGCGGCTGCATGTCATCATGTGAGCGTCTGGCTAGGCACCTGAGAGCGTTCGAGCTTCGCAAGGAATCTGTTGGGTCGTGGTGGAAGTGTCGGAGTTTCTCCACAGTCGGGGACCCAAAGAGGTAGCAATTTCGTATCAAGTGCTGCGTGGGAGTTGGACAGTGGGAGTTGACATGAAGACCTTCGCGTCGATCGCGTGTCTGGGATTCATCGTGGCCTCGGTGTCGATCGCGGCTGTCCAGGATCAGCCCGCCGCATCCCCCGGCCCGGCCTTTGAAGTGGCCTCGGTGAAGTTGAGCAACCCGGGCGCCAACGCGAATCCGATCCTGGGCATGCTGCCGATGATCCGGCCGGCGGGGGACCGCTTGACCGCCACGAACGTGCCGCTGCGCATGCTCGTCCGGATGGCGTACGGCATTCAGGAGGACTTCCGGATTGACGGTGGGCCGGGGTGGCAGATGTCCCAACGCTTCGACATCAGCGCAAAGGCCGAAGACGGCTACACCGGCGGCATGGAAGGGATGCTGCCGATGCTGAAGACCCTCCTGGCGGATCGCTTCAAGCTGAGGGTGCACATGGAAACCCGGGACCTGCCCATCCAGGTGCTCGTCATCGCACGCGACGATGGAAAGCTGGGGGGGAACCTCAAGCCATCGACCTCCGACTGCTCCAACGCCTCGGCGGAGCAGCAGAAGCTGGTCGATACGCTCCTCAAGGGAGGGCCCGGCGCCGCGGCGGCGCTGCTTCCAAAACCGGGCGAGACCCGCAAGTGCGCGATGTCGCCCGTGCTGCCCGCCAGCGGGAGCATCGCCGAAGGGATAGGGATGCGCGCGGACGGACAGCCGCTGTCGATCCTCACGGCGCTGTTGACGCAGGTCACTGGAAAGGTCGTCCAGGACAAGACGGGTCTGACCGGGCTCTACGATTGGGAGATGAAGTTCGATCCGCAGGTATTCCTACGGCTGGCATCCTCTCAGTCGGGCATCACACTTCCGGCCGGCGTGAACCTGCCGGAATCAAACGCCCCGTCGCTGCTGACGGCACTGCGCGAGGAGCTGGGCCTCAAGCTCGAGTCGGCGCGCGGCCCCGTCGAAGTCCTCGTCATCGACAGCGCCGAGATGCCCACGCCAGACTGATCAACTCCCAACTACCCTAGTACGCGCCTACTATTGCGGCCAGCCGATCGGGCCGCTAGATTCTGCTGGAGAGTTCGTGTGGGAGTTGGAACGAGAATCACATTGGAGGCTGGAGGTTGAGTTCTCCTCCTGCCTTTGCCTGGGACGACTGGTACGCCGGGGTCGGCGGCAGGTCGATCCACGTCGACGAAGTCGACGACTACCTGAAGCGGATCTACACGGACCAGTACGCCAGGTTCGAGGGTGAGGTGTCGCCCGCTCGCGTGAACTTCGACTCCCCTGGCGACGCTGCACGTCACCTGAAGGAAAAAGCGCTCGAGTTCGGCGCCGACATCGTCGGCATCTGCGAGATCGAGCCGAGCGACGTGTACCGCGGCCGAACGGTGACCGACAAATACGCCGTCGCCGTGGGCCAGAGAATGCGATGGCGGGAGTTCCAGGTCGTCCCCTCGCGCGAATCCGCGATCGAGTGCCTCCGCGTGTACTTCACGCTCGGCGAGTCGGTCATCCAGCTCGCCGCTCACATCCGCTCACTCGGCTACGCGTGCAAGGTGGAGCACCCGATCGGCGACAGCGACCTGCTGCACATCCCGATCGGCCTCAAGGCCGGGTTCGGCGAGTTGGGGCGGCACGGCTCGATCATTCATCCCCGGCTCGGGCCGTTGTTTCGCATGGGCAGCGTGATCACGTCGATGGCGCTCGAGATCGACCATCCGATCGATGCCGGCATCGCCCGGTTTTGCGATTCGTGCCGGGCGTGCAGGAAGTTCTGCCCGCCGCAGGCGATTCCCGACGAGCGAAGCCCTGAAGCCGGCAGAGACCATCTGGGCTACGACCGCTACGTGGTCGATACGGGACGCTGCTTTCCCTACTTCGCGAAGTATTCCTACTGCTCGATCTGCCTGCCGGTCTGCGCCTACAACCACAAGGAGTGGGCCCGGGACTTCGAGGGCTTCCAGACGAAGATCTTCCCGAAAGTCATCATGCTCGAACCGCCTCCGCCGGCAGACCTGCCGGCCGGCGGGCCGTGTCACGACTACCCCAGGATCAACCGCTCGTGAAGGCGGCCCGCCTCGGCGCCTGGTCCGCGACCGCGATGGTCGTGAGCCAGGTGGTCGGCGTGGGAATCTTCCTGACGCCGGCGACGATGATGCGCACGATCGGCAGCGCGCCCGCGGCTCTCGCGGTCTGGGCGGTGATGGGGGCGCTCAGCGCGGCCGGCGCGCTCTGCTACGCCGAACTGTCCACGCGCTTCCCAAAGGCGGGCGGTGGCTACGTATTCCTCCGCGAGGCGTTCGGTCCGCGCTGCGCGTTTCTTTACGGGTGGATGTCGCTGCTCGTGGTCGATCCAGGCCTCACCGCTGCGCTCGGAATCGGGTTCGGCCAGTACCTGCTGGCAGCAGTTGGCGGGCCGCAGGACCTGGTGCCGTTCGTGGCGATTGGGGCCATCGTCCTGTTCGGCTCGCTGACGCTCGTGGGGGTGAACGCGAGTTCGCGTGTCATGCAATGGACCGCGGCCGCCAAGCTGGCGATCGTCGCGCTGCTCGTCCTTGCTGCCCTTCTGCAGACGTCGAGCCTGGCGTCGCGCTGGACGGCCGCTGCGCCCGCCACGCTTACACCCGACGCTCTCGCGGCGTCGCTTGTCGCCGCGTTCTTCGCGTTCGGCGGCTGGTGGGAGTTCGGCCGGATGAGCGAGGAGGTCGCGTCGCCGAGGCGGACGATGCCGCGCGCGCTCGTCGGCGGACTCGCGCTCGTGACGGGGATGTACGCACTGGTCAGCATGGCGTACACGCTTGCCGCGCCCGGCGGGGTGCAGACGACCACCGAGGCGTTCGTGGCAGCGGTGGGCTCCGCGCTCTTCGGCGAGGCAGCCGGCCGCCTGCTGGCAGTCATGGTCGTCGTCGCCGTGGCGGGAAGCCTGGCCGCCACACTCTTGGGCGCCCCGCGCGTGTACCTGGCCATGGCGCGCGATCGATTGTTCCCGCAGCGGCTGGCACGGTTCGACCCCGATCGCGGCACCGTGCCTGGCTCCACGATCGTGCAGGTCGTCCTGGCGTCGGCGCTGGCGCTCGTCGGCTCGTTCGGGGACGTCCTCGGCTACTTCGTGCCGTGCGCGGTGTTTTTCCTGGCCCTGTCCGCCGCCTCGGTGCTGGTGCTGCCGCGGCCGGAAACCGGCAGTGACGTCTTCGTCGCCCCGCTCCACCCG
>DASTDR010000116.1:0-8438 GCA_035710265.1 Gemmatimonadales bacterium
CGACGGTCAACAGTTCCCGTTTCACAAGCGGAGTAGAATCCTTAGAGATTGGTGTCGGGGCGTAGCGCAGCCTGGTAGCGCACCTGCCTTGGGCGCAGGGGGTCGCTGGTTCGAATCCAGTCGCCCCGACCAAAATTCTTAACGTTTTCACACGTCTGTGAATCTCGCGAACGCGGATCGAGCGTCGGCTGACAATTGGCTGACAATCGGGAGCGTGCCAACCCTGCTCGGTCTGCATTTCTTCACCCAATCTGAGCGGTCGCTTCATCAGCGTGGCCTAGCCATCAAGGAGCGAGTGTTTGAATACGTTCGTGCGGTGGTAGTCCAAATAGGCGTTCTGTTCCCGCGAGAAATCGCCAACTCGGACACCGGCATCGATTCCCCACGCATCAAGCAGCGTGTCTCGGACCTCGGGAACGATAACCAGCTCCTGGCTGCTCGAGAACGTGATGTAGCCCTCGTCGAACAGATGATCGATGTGCGGCGACAGCAGCAGCCCGTTCGCGCCGTCGAGCCGTTCGGTATCGGTCGCGTGCCGCCACGGTTTGATGTGGCTCGCTTTCAAGTGTCTTGGCTCGTTCACCCGGGTGACGCGACAGTAGTCCTCGCGCAGTAGGACGTTGGCCCTGAATACACCTTGGCCGCGCCGAGCCCTGACAAGCTGTTCTCTGAATGTCGGTCCAACGATGCCTGCATCGAGGACAGAAGGCTCGACATCCGCCGGTTCGGGTGCGCTCTGAAGGGCCGCGATCGTCGAGTACGCGTCCCAGTAGGCCTGGCCGATCAGACCGATCAGCGCGTCAGCGAGAGCCGGCGGGAGTTCTGCCAGGTATACGGACTGCAAACCGTCTCCGCTCTCCTGAAGTGGTGAGTATTTCGCCGGCAGGAACGGGCGCAGAATCGCCGCGTGATCCTTCGGCCTAATCTGATTGTTCAGCACGCAGTAGTCCACGGGAACGAACCAGCCTTCGCGGGACCAGTTCGCGCCGGCGGCGCCAAAGTCTGGCTTTGGGCCCGTTTGGGCGCCTCCGGTCACGACGCCGATTGCCTTGATGCGTGTATCGCAGAACGAGAACACGACGTCGCCCGGAGACACCTCTCGCATGTTCTCGTAGAACTGGTTGCGGGCTCCATTCGCGTTCTGCTTCGGCGACCACATGAAGCTCCCGCGGACTTCGGCCCGATACGTCTGGTTCTGGTTGACCCACCAGTACCGCATGCGTCGAGTTCAGCCATTGAGACTATACGGCGCTGCTGCGGAGGGAGCTTGCTGAGATTTCGCGCCTTACGAGTCTTCGGATCGCCGGCTTGGGTGCGTGTAACGCTGTGCACCTGACGGCCCCGTCTTGGCCTCCCGCAAACCATTGCAATAAAAGCGTTTCAATGCTGAGGCGGAAGCAATTGTCGTGCTTGAGATCGAGTGTCAGAAAGTATGCTATACTTCTGACATCATGAAGGGGCGTCTTCCAGAGCGAATCGTGTCCGAGGTAGCCACGTGGCCCGAAACTGTGCCGATTTCCGCCAAGAACTTGCTGCACCTAGGCAGCCGAGCGGCGGTTGATCAAGCACTGTCGCGCTTGGCCCGCCGTGAACAGCTGCTGCGGGTTGGTCGTGGACTGTACGTCCGTCCGATTCAGACGAGATTTGGTGTGCGGACACCAGAAGTCTCCGCCGTGCTCAACGCTCTTCAGGCGGAAAGCGGGGAGGTCATTGCGCCTAGCGGAGCTGCTACGGCCAATCAGTTGGGGCTCACAACGCAGGTGCCCCTCCGCCCGCTGTACCTCACGTCGGGACGCACACGTCATCTGAAACTTGGCGCGCAAACAGTTGAACTTCGTCATGCTCCGCGATGGCAGTTGACCCTTGCAGAACGGCCGGCAGGTGCTGTGATTCGTGCGTTGGCGTGGGGAGGGCGGGAGCGTAGCCGAGGTTTGGCAGCTCAGCTCAAGAGCAAGCTGTCGCCCGAAACCGTTGGGGAACTCTCGAGTGTGCGCGGCCAACTCCCAACCTGGATGGCTGAGCAGCTCAGTGCAATGGTGGCGCGTGGCTGAGGCCTTTCTATCCCTTTCGCGGCGTGACCAGGTGGACGCGTTGGGTGTGGCGGCTGACAAGTCCGGCAGGCCAGTCCACCTCCTTCAGAAGGATGTTTGGGTCGTCTGGGCGCTTGAAACGCTCTTCGCGGCACCCTTCGGATCGCACCTTATCTTCAAGGGAGGGACATCTCTTTCGAAGGCATACCAAGCCATCGCCAGATTCTCGGAGGACGTCGACCTCACGTACGACATCAGGGCCATTGCACCTGACCTCGCGGAGCCTGGTAGCGAAGGCCTTCCGTCCAACCAGAGCCAGGAACAGAAGTGGACGAAGACCATCAGGACACGACTTGATGCGTGGACCGCTGACACGGTCGTGCCGACATTGGAGCGTCGTCTTTCCGAGCTTGGGCTCACCGCCACCGTAGCCGCGACAGCTGCGGTGGCGACCATCACGTACGAGCCGCTAGCGACTGGCACCGGCTATGTCGGTCCGGTGGTGCTCCTCGAATTTGGAGCACGTTCAACCGGCGAACCTTCCGAGCCACGGCCAGTGACCTGTGACGCGGCGCCCTACCTGCCAGACGTGGTCTTCCCGTCCGTCACACCAGCCGTAATGCGGCTCGAGCGGACATTCTGGGAAAAAGCGACCGCCATCCATGTGTTCTGTCGAGGGGGAAAGCTTCGCGGGGACGATCGATTCTCGCGCCACTGGTACGACATCGTCGCACTGGACCGATCCGGCCACGCGAGCGCCGCCCTCGCTGAGCGCAGCCTCGCAGACCGCGTTGGGCGCCACAAGAACATCTTCTTTCGCGAAAAAGATGGTGCTGGCGCCTACATCGACTACGCCACCGCGGTTCGCGGTCAACTTCAGCTTGTGCCGGAAGGTGAGCGATTGGCGACTCTCGCTGACGACTACGCTCGGATGGTTGATGACCGCCTTCTCTTCGAAACACCACCAACGTTCGAATCGGTCATCGAGCACTGCCAAGACATTCAGCAACGAGCCAATACGGGGGCGTCGCTGAACGAAGCGACCTAGCGAAGATGATTCGGGCTCGCTTCATCGGTGTCGGGCGCTTCGCGGAACCGAACCGGAGTCGCCAGAGGAACTGATCCGCTTCCTGCCAGAGACGCCGATCCTGCCGTTGGGTGGCGCGAATCCAATCGACCTGACGCTGGCGTCGTTTGGCTGGGGACGTTGACCGCTCCTCTTCACTTCTTCCGTTTCGCCACGTTGAACGCGACAGCTGCGCGAATCAGATCCTTGAACGCCGCTTCGTCAATCGCATCGTCCTCGTGAATGTCGATCGCCCGCCGCGTATTTCCCTCGAGGCTCGAGTTGAAGAGACGCGCGGGGTCTTTCAGAGAGGCCCCGTGAAAGAACGTCAGCTTGACAGCCTGTTTGTAGGACTCGCCCGTGCAGATGCCCCCGTCGTGGGACCAGACGGGAGTTCCCGGGGAAGACGCTTTCTGCCACTTCCATTCCTCGATGACCTTGGGGTCCGCCTCGTGAATGAGCGCGCGCATTCGTTTCAGCACCGAACCGCGCCAGTCGCCGAGCTGGCGAATGTGCTGGTCAATCAACCGCGAAGGGGAGTCGGGCGTGCGGGATGTCTTGGCGGCCATCGTGTTCACTCAAAGCGGGGAGACCGGCTTGATGTTAGCGAACATGCTCCGCCCATTCCACGTGGGGAAGGCCCGCACGAGCCATGACGGGCCGCAGAGTTCGATGCGGTGGTCCCGGACGGCCGCGGCCCAACTGAGCTGGCCGGCGTGCCATTTGACGAAGGCTTCAGCATCCGCCGTGACGTAGAGGTCCTCGTCCAGGCCCGGGTAAGTCTTGCAGATCTCGGTGTCGCCGAGCTCGATCAGCAGCCAGTACCGTTCTGGAGACTTGCGGCCGCTGAAATCAAACTGAATGACGACGCGCCGATCCGGGAGCCGGTCCCGGCGCAGCGCGTTGCACATCGACCACAGAGCCACGAACGGATCGAGGTTTTCAGGGGCGATCTCGAGCCAGCGCGCCCCCCACTCGCCCAGCGACACGCAGACCTTGAACAGGTCTCGACCGGCAGACGTGAGCTCGTAGGAGTGCCCGCGCCCGGCAGGTTTGGATGAAGACGCGACGATGCCGAGCCGTTCGAGCTGCTTGAGGCGCTGCGAGAGCAGCGTGCGGGAGAGCCCCGGCGCACCCTCCAGGATCTCGCTGAAACTTCCGCAGCCCAGCGACAGGTTGCGGACGATGAGCGGCGTCCAGCGCTCGGCAAAGATCTCGGCACCACGGGCGATCGGGCAGTACTGGCCGTAGGTCCGCATGATGCGATCGTCACTCACTCGCGGTCAGTTGTGAAGTCCAGATTCTTGACTTCACGGCCGGGCATCCACCGTGGTGCGATGGACGCCGCCGGAGGGACGACCATGAAGATCGACAAGTTCCAGGGCCAGCAGATCACGGCTGAGCACGGCGAATACGACACGGCCCGAGCCGTGTGGAACGGCGCCATCGACCGCCGCCCGCGGCTGATCGCTCGATGCACCGGGCCAGCCGACGTCGCCGCTGCCGTGCGTTTCGCCCGCAAACACGACCTGGAGATCGCGATACGCGGCGGGGGCCACAACGTGGCCGGCACCGCAGTGTGCGACGACGGGATCGTCGTCGACCTCTCGGCGATGCGGGCCGTCCGGGTCGACCCTGACAGCGCCACGGCCCAGGTGCAGGGCGGCGCCCTGTGGGAGGACGTTGACAAACAGACCCAGGCTCACGGGCTGGCCACTACCGGCGGCATCGTCAGCCACACCGGCGTCGCAGGACTCACACTTGGCGGCGGTGTCGGCTGGCTGATGCGCAAGCACGGCCTCACGATCGACAACCTGCTCGCCGCCGAGGTCGTGAACGCCGACGGCGAATTGCTGCGCGCGTCGGAAGACCAGCACCCCGATCTCTTCTGGGCGCTGCGCGGAGGCGGCGGCAACTTCGGCGTGGTCACCTCGTTCGAGTTCCAGCTCCACCCAGTCGGCCCCGACGTCCTGGCCGGCGCCATCCTCTGGGACGCAGACGACGCTGGCCAGGTCCTCCGCTTCTACCGCGACTTCGTGCGCAGCGCCCCAGACGATCTCGGCACGGTCGTGAGATTCGGCACCGCGCCGCCGCTGCCGGCCATCCCCGAGGAGCTGCACTGGCGGCCGGTCGTCCTGATCGGTGCCTGCCACGCCGGACGAGTGGACGAGGCTGAAGTTGTGCTCCGCCCGCTGCGCGCCTTCGGCAAGCCCCTCATCGATCTGATCGCGCCCACGCCCTACGTGAACCATCAGCGCGCTCTTGACTCCACGGTGCTGCACGGCTGGAACTACTACTGGAAGTCCACGTACCTCCCCGAGCTTCGCGACGATCTGATCGACGTGCTCGCCGGACACGCATTCGCTTGCACGTCGCCGCGGTCGTACGCGGCCATGTTTCACCTGGGTGGCGCGGTCAGCCGCGTGCCCGACGCCGCCACCGCGTTCGGGAACAGGCACGCGTCACATGCGATCACTCTCGACGCAGTGTGGCGGCCCGGCGAGGACTACGCCGACCGCGACAGCGCCTGGACCAGGCGCCTCTTCGCGGCCCTCGACAGCTACCGCGAGGGGGTCTACGTCAACTTCCTCGGCGGCGACGAAGGTCCCGATCGCATCCGCGAGGCTTACGGCACCGGCGTCTACGACCGGCTGGTGGACGTGAAAACCAGGTACGATCCAGACAACGTCTTCCATATCAACCAGAACATCCGTCCCGTACGCGGCTACAGGTCTCATCAGCACCCTTCTCGCGGACCGTATCAACTGAACCCGTAGTGCCGATCCGATCGTCGCGTCTTGGCGAAGGTAGGGCGTATGACCAGCCCTGTCACGGTTACATCACACAGTCGATTTCATGCCCAGAAGCCATGAAGTCGTTCGCCAATGGCAGATCCTCAGGTCGCTCGCGTCGTCACGTTTGGGGCTCGCTGCTCAGGCTCTCGCGGACCAGCATGGGGTCACATCGCGCACCATCCGACGTGACCTCTCTGCACTCGGGCGTGCCGGGTTTCCCCTCTTTCAAGAGCAGGGACATCACTGCCTGCTGTGGAAACTCGACGCCTGTGCGCTGAAGGGCCTCGACACGGGCTTCTCCCTGATGGAGCTGTGTGCGCTCTACTTCAGCCGCGCGACGCTCGAATGCCTGTCGTGGTTTCCGTTCCACGACGAGCTGTCACGAGCCTTCGAGCGATTCGAGCACAGCCTCAAGCCGTCGATGCGGGAATTCCTCGATCGCATACCGCTGGCCGTCGGCGCAAAACAGCCGCCCGGTGGCAAGCGTGTTTCACCGTGTCATCGTGAAAGAGTTGAGCAGCTTCTCGAAGCGACGCTCCAACGGCGAATGGTGCGCATGCGCTATCACTCGCGCTCGAGCGGCCGAGTCAAGGAGTACGACCTCGCGCCGCAACGCATCGTGAGCGCGGAAGGCGGACTGTACCTGAGGGCTTACGTACCCGAGTATGGGGAGATGCGCACGTTTGCCGTGGAGCGTATCGAGTGTCTCGCATTACGCGATGAGCGGTACACCGATCATACGAGTGCCGACGCGTTCGCAGATTCACTAGGCGCGTTCTCCGGCAAGCCGGAACGCGTGCAGATCTCTGTTGACCCGCAACTAGCGTGCTACGTGGCCGAGCGCGAATGGCATCCCACTCAGCGGCTGCATCACCTGAAGGGCGGCGGCGTCCTTCTCGAAATGGACGTGACGATTGACGCGATGCTGCGACGATGGATCATGGGACTGGGCTCGCAGGCGCGCGTGCTGGCACCAGCGCGGTTGGCGGAGGAGATTCGTACGGAGTTGCGAGCTGCACATGAGCGCTACGCGGAGCGGCCAGCAGGTGCACGCGCCCCTCTGTTCGACGTGCCCAGACAGCAGCTGCTGCCTTTCGGCGAGCTGCACGTCCTGACGCTGGTGGGCGAAAGAGTGGCGTAGGACCCAATCCGGCACGCTCTGCTCTTAGGGTGTCTCCCGATGGTCATGACATCAGGGAGGACACTCGTGAGAACAACTTCGCTCGTCGTGCTCTTTGGATGCCTGTGTGCCGCGCCCACGTTTGCTCAGGATGAGAAGGGATGGGTTGACGTCAATTTCGGTGTGGCCGGTGCCGCAGAAGACTCGTTTTCGACGACGGCCAGCGGTCCCCTGTTTTTCGAGACCGCAACCTTCGGGGCCATCTACGACGTGCCCCGCGGTGCCTCGTTCGACTTCGGTGGCGGCTACATGCTCACTCCGATTGTCGGTATCGGCGTGAGCTTCCAGGGCACTGCCCACGAGGGATACCCGGGACTCAGCATTCGGATCCCGCACCCGCTGTTCTTCAACGCGCACGCCACTGACGCGCGGCTGGGCGATACGGCGCTGGAGCGCACCGAAGGGTCGGTGCACATCCAGGCGATGATTGTTGCAACACCGAACTCGAATCGCGTCAGAGTTCGCTTCTTCGGCGGGCCCACGTACTTCCGCGTCACGCAGGAAACGGTTGACACTATCTTGTACGATCAGGTGTTTCAGTTCTTCGGTCGACTCAACGTTGTGGAAATCACCAACTACGAATTCAGCAAGTCGGAGGGAACGGGCTGGGGGTTTCACGTCGGAGGCGACGTGGGAGTGTTCTTCACCCGCATCTTCGGGATCGGTGGGTTCGTCAAGTTCAGCCGAGGCAACGTCGAACTTTCCGATTTCAGCGGCGCCTTCGAGGTCGATGCCGGTGGGTTCCAAACCGGTGGTGGTGTGCGACTCAAGTTCTGACGCGAGCGTTTGGTCCCGACGCTTGCCGCGGACTGACCGATCGATACGTCTATAATCCGCGAGACGTGTCCGCCCCCGTGCCGCCCAAGCCGCCCCACATCCGCGAATTCACCCCGCGCTCGGTCACGGTCGGCCTTCTCGTCGCCCTTATCATGGGCGCGTCTTATCCCTACGTCGTCCTCAAGTTCGGCTTCGGCCCCAACATCTCCGTCGTCTCCGCCTTCTTCGGCTTCCTCGCGCTGGGGCTGCTGTCGAAAAGCTACAACCGCTGGGAAAACAACATCGTCCAGACGGCGGGAACGACGGCGGGGCAGATCGCGTTCCTGTGCTGGCTGCTCGCGGCGTTCGACATGCTCGCCGCGGAGCCGGGCAGCGGCTTCGACGTCCGCCCGACGCGCGTCGAGACGTTCATCTGGCTGTCGTGCTCGGGCGTCCTCGGAGTGCTGCTCGCCGTGCCGCTGCGCAAGCACTTCATCGAACAGGAGAACCTGCCGTTCCCCGACGGCATGGCCGCGGGGCAGACGCTCATCCTGCTCGACTCGCACGGCGAGCAGGGACGCCGGTCGGCCTTCGCCATGGTCGGCGCGCTC
>DASTDR010000117.1:0-16068 GCA_035710265.1 Gemmatimonadales bacterium
GTCCGCGGTGACGATGGCGCCGTGGCCCACCAGCTCTCCGACGAGGCGCTCGGAGTCGACCGTCGCCTTGTCGCAGCCAAGGGAGATGACACCCAGCTTCATCCGCGGTAATTCCCGAACTTCAGCTCGATACCGAAATCCTGAGTCCGGATGAAGGCCATCACCTCCTGGAGCTCGTCCTTCGAGGGGGACTGGACCCGGATCTCCTCACCCTGGATCGACGCCTGCGCTTTCTTGAACTTCCTGTCCTTGATCGCCTTGACGATGGCCTTCGCTTTTTCCTGCGGGATGCCCTGCGTGAGCTTGATTTCGCGCCGCACCGTGTCGTTGGCGGCGGGCGTGATCGTGCCGAGCTCCAGGTTCTTCACGGGGACGCCGCGCTTGATCATCTTCGACTGCAGCACGTCGAACAGCGCTTTCATTTTGAAATCATCATCCGCGACCAGGGTGAGGGTCGCTTTGGTACGGTCGAAGGCAATGGACGCCTTCGAGCCTTTGAAGTCGTAGCGCTGAATGATCTCTTTTTGGGCCTGATTGACGGCGTTGTCGACCTCCTGGAGGTCGGCGCCCGTGGAGATGTCGAACGACGCTTGGCTTGCCATAGGGCGGGAAAGATAAGCACGGGAAAGGGGAAACGAGAAACGGGAAACGGAGTTACCTCACGTTTCCCGTTTCCCCTTGCACGTTTCCCCTCTTACGAGAGGAAGCTCTCCAGCGCTCTGGCCCTCGAGACGTGACGGAGCCTCGCCAGGGCTTTTTCCTTGAGTTGGCGCACGCGTTCGCGGGTGATGCCGAGTTGCGAGCCGATCTCCTCGAGCGTCATCGGTT
Organism: Gemmatimonadales bacterium; assembly: GCA_035710265.1. Taxonomy (GTDB): domain Bacteria; phylum Gemmatimonadota; class Gemmatimonadetes; order Gemmatimonadales; family GWC2-71-9; genus 20CM-2-65-7. The sequence goes on from DASTDR010000117.1 coordinate 829, forward strand.
CCTGCCCTTCCAGACCGAAGTACAGCCGCAGGATCCGGGCTTCGCGCTCCTTCAACGTGGCAAGCACCGATTCGATCGACTCGGTGAGCGCGTGCTCGAAGATCTCGTCGTCAGGACCGGGATTCGTCGTATCAGGCAGGTAGTCGAGCAGCTTGTTGTCTTCGCCGGGCGTGAGCGGGGCGTCGAGTGAGAGATGCGCCTGCGAGATCGACAGGGTCTTGGCGACCTCTTCCTCGGAGATGTCCATCCCCTCCGAGATCTCCTGCACGGTCGGCTCGCGGCCGAGCTCTTGGAGCAACGACGCGGACCGTTTCCCGATCCGGTGCAGCGTGCCGGCGCGGTTCAACGGCACCCGCACGATCCGCGACTGTTCGGCGAGCGCCTGGAGAATCGCCTGGCGGATCCACCATACGGCGTAGGAGATGAACTTGATCCCCTTGGTCTCGTCGAACTTGTGGGCCGCGCGTATCAGGCCGAGGTTGCCCTCGTTGATCAGGTCGGAGAGCGACACCCCCTGATTCTGATACTTCTTCGCGACGGAAACGACGAAACGGAGATTCGAGCGCACAAGCTTGTCGAGCGCCTCTGGATCCTGCTGTTTGATCCGCTGCGCGAGCGTGACTTCTTCCTCGCGTGTGATCAACGGATACTGGCTGATTTCCCGCAGATACTGATCCAGAGATCCCTCGTCAAATGATGCGCGCTTCGCCGTATTCAATTGCATGGAATGGCCACTCCTCGCGGGGGTTGCACCACTCTAGCGAATCAGCGAACCGAGCCGGCTCCAGCGAATGTCGGTCAACCACGGCAGCGCGTCGTGCTTCCCGCGCTCGTAACTGAAATACACGACGAGCGGGCGGCCCTTCACCGCGCTCGCGTCTACGAAGCCCCAATAGCGTGAATCGGCGGAATTGTCGCGATTGTCGCCGAGCACGAAATACTTGTCCATCGGGACGCGCAGTGGACCCCAGGTGTCGCGCGTCGGATGGTAGCGGCGCCGCTGCTCGTCGGAGCGGCGCACGAGATACTCGCGCTGCCAGTCGAACTCGGGATCGAACCCGTCGTGCAGCGGATCTTTCCGCAGCACGTACGGCTCCTCCAGCGCCCGGTCGTTCACGTACACCTGCCCAAACCGCATTTCGACGATATCCCCGGGCGCCCCGATCACGCGCTTCACATAGCTGAGCGTGGGATCCCTGGGATACGCGAACACGATCACGTCACCGCGCTGCGGGGTGTTGAAGCCCGGCAGACGCGCGCTGGTGCCGGGAATCTGCGCGCCGTACACGGCTTTATTCACGAACAAGAAGTCCCCCGCGAGCAGCGTCCGTTCCATGCTGCCGGAGGGGATTTGAAATGCTTCGAGCAAGAATGTGCGGATCACGAGGAAGAGCACGACTGCCATACCCAGGGAGCGCATCCAGCTGTCGAACCAGCGGGCAAATACGGATCGGCGCGTAGGGCTTTGGGCGGGTGGGAGCCCCGGTCTCGGCGCGGTAGCGCCTATGCCGGGCGACGTGGCTCCCAAGTCATGCATGTGACTTATGTTAGCAAGCCGGCCCGCACGGCGCAACAGTGACGCCCCATCCGCGAGCCGCACCCCATTGCCGGACTCTTACTCGGAACTCCGTCACAGGGTCAATGTGACGGACGCGGGCCGCGAGACATGCCACGCGGCCCTCCCGTTCGATTCGCGACCAGGTAACCGTCGAGTTTGGTATGGCATCGAGGGACGCCCGGTCGAGCGGAGCGCCGCCCGTCGCCAGAATGACGATGACAGACTCGTACGCCACACCGCCACGCTACGCCGAGCGCGGCGGTCGTCGTCATCGTTAGCGTGCGAATAGAACCATTTTGCTGCGGCTATAGAACCATTTTGCTGCGGCTAGGGACTGAACTCGGTGTCGATCTGCGCCCGCTGGAGGTGTCCCGAGAAATCGACGTAGACCGTCTTGGTTTCCGAGTAGAAGTCGTAGACCTCCCATCCCCCTTCGCGGTGGCCGTTGCCGGTCTGCTTCACGCCGCCGAAGGGGAGATGGGCCTCGGCACCGATCGTCGGCGCGTTCACGTAGGTGATCCCGGTGTCGAGATCGGTCATCGCCCGGAACGCCCCGTTCACATCCCGCGTGTACAGCGAGCTCGAGAGCCCGTACTTCACGCCGTTGTTGATGCGGATCGCCTCGTCGAGGTCCTTGGCCTTGAGGACCGCCAGCGCCGGTCCAAAGATCTCTTCCTGCTCGACACGCATCCCGGGCTTCACGCCGGCGAACACGGTGGGCGCATAGAACCAGCCTGACTCGAGACCCTTTCCAGCAGGGATCTTGCCGCCGATCGCAATCGCCGCTCCCTCTCCCTTAGCGATCCCCACGTACTCGTCGACCTTGTCCCGCGCTTCCTCGTGGATCAACGGACCGACCTCCGTCCCCTCTTTGAGACCCGGTCCCAACTTCAGCTGCTCGGCGCGGCCGCACACCATGTCGAGGAACTTGTCGTGGATTCTCTCGTGCAGGATCAGCCGGCTCGTGGCGGTGCAGCGCTGCCCCGTCGTGCCGAACGCCCCCCAGAGCACGCCGTCGAGCGCGAGATCGAGATCGGCATCGTCCATGACGATCATCGCATTCTTGCCGCCCATCTCGAGCGACAGCCGCTTGTGCATCTTGCCGCAGGTTGCGCCGATGACGGATCCCGTTTCGGTCGACCCGGTGAACGAGATCACCGGCACCTCGGGATCCTCGACCAGCGCGCGGCCGACGACCGAGCCCTGCCCATGCACCAGCTGGACGACCTCGGGCGGCAGCCCGGCCTCGAGCAGGATCTCGACCAGCAAATGCGCGGTGTGCGGCACGTCCTCGGCCGGCTTAAAGATCACGGCGTTTCCGCACAGCAGCGCCGGAAACATCTTCCACGTCGGGATCGCGAGCGGGAAGTTGAACGGCGTGATCAGGCCGGCGATCCCGATCGGGCGGCGATAACTCATCGCCCATTTGTTGCGCAGCTCCGACGGCACCACCCGGCCGAACAGCCGGCGGCCCTCCGTCGCCGCGTAGAATGCCGTGTCGATGCCTTCCTGAACGTCCCCTTTGGTTTCCGCGACGACCTTGCCCATCTCCCGCGTCATCGCGCGCGCGATCTCGTCCTTGCGCGTCACGAGCAGCTGCCCCACCTGCTGCAGCACCTGCCCGCGAATCGGCGCGGGCGTCCTGGACCATTGCGCGAAGCCGCGTTTCGCGGACACAATCGCGCGCTGCAGATCCTCGGCGCCGGAGCGCGGGAACCGGCCGATTACGTCGTTCCAGTCGGCGGGATTGCGGTTTTCGAAGTACTCGCCCGCCGCGGGAGCGACCCACTCGCCGGCGATGAAGTTCTTGAACTGCGGAGCAGGTGCGGGAGCCATGGGTCTCAGGGTTCAGGACAGAAGAAAGGAATCGGTTCCTTGCCGTAGACACGGGGCAGGATCTGGCGGCCGGCCAATGCCAGGCCCCAGATGACCAGCACGATCGACAGCGTGTGCGCCCAGCCCAGGCGGCGCCTCCAGGAGGACAACGCGCTCCACACGCCGGCGACGGTTACTGTGGTCGCGCCGATCAAATAGAACGTCAGCTTGAGCCCGCAGGAATGCGTATACGGCCATGCCAGCATCCCCACCGCCAGGGCGAGGCCGAGCCCCACCCGCAGCCAGGTCGTCAGCCAGGCACCCCCTCGCGCGGGCCCGGCCGGCGGCAGTGCTCCGCCGGGTCCGGCCGGACCGCCCAGCGCAGGCCGCGGGGAAACGGGAACCGTCGGCACGCCGCGGCCAAGCGTCGGATCGGCATCCGGCAGCTTGGCGAGGAGCTTGTCCACCTCGCGCATCTCGCGATCCCAGTCGCGGTCTTTCTGATCCTTTTCTTTGGCCACTTACAGACTCCCGTCGCCGCCACCGCGGCGGCCCAATCCGTACCGCTCGATTTTCTTGTAGAGATTGCTCCGCGGCATCTGCAAGCTGCGCGCGGTCTCCGACACGTTCCAATCGTGCTGCTGCAACTTAGCGATGAGGAACGCGCGCTCGGCGGCCTGCTTGAAATCCTCGAACGTCCCCGCGCGGATCCACGCGGCATCCCCGCGCGGACGGCCCCCCTCCTCCCTTCCGACCAGCCGTTCCACATCGCTCTGCGTAACCGCCGCCCCCGGCGCGAGGATCACCAGCCGCTCCACGGCGTTCTTGAGCTCCCGGATGTTGCCCGGCCAGTCGTGTGACGCGAGCCGCTCGAGGGCGGCGGGCTCGAACGTCTTCTTCGGCAGACCTTCCTTGGCCAGCTCGGTCAGGAAGTGCGCGACGAGCAGCGGAACGTCGCCGCGCCGGTCCCGCAGCGGTGGGACCTTGATCGGGACGACGTTGAGCCGGTAGAGCAGATCCTCGCGGAACTGCCCTTCTTCTATTTCCAGCCCCAGATTCTTGTTCGTCGCGGCAATCACGCGCACGTCCACCGGCAGCGCCTTTCCCGATCCGACCCGGGAGATCACACCCTCCTGCAGGGCGCGCAGGACCTTGGCCTGCGCCGACAGGCTCATGTCGCCGATCTCATCGAGAAACAGCGTGCCGCCGTCGGCCAGCTCGAACTTCCCCGCCCGATCGGCGAACGCACCGGTGAAGCTGCCCTTCATGTGGCCGAACAGCTCGCTCTCGATCAGCTCCGTCGGAATCGCCGCACAATTGACTTCGACGAACGGACCCGCGGCGCGGGGACTCAGCGCGTGAATCGCGCGGGCCACCAGCTCCTTGCCGGTGCCGTTCTCGCCGGTGATCAGGACGCGGGCGGGCGTCGGCGCCACTTTCTCGATCAGCTCGATCAGCTGTTTGATGCCCTTGCTGGTGCCCACGATCTCGTACTGACCGCCCACGTCCTGCTTGAGCCGCACGTTTTCATTGACGAGCGCGACGTGCTGCAGCGCGTTCCGCAGCGTGAGCAGAATCCGATCCGTGTCGAGCGGCTTCTCGAGGAAGTCATAGGCACCCAGCTGCGTCGCCTCGACAGCGGTCTGGATCGTGCCATGGCCCGAGATCATCACGACCTGCGCTTGCGGGTCGAGCTCGCGCAGTTTCTTGAGGGTCTCGAGCCCGTCCATCCCTTCCATCTTTACGTCGAGGAATACGAGATGGGGCTGAAACTCGGGGTAAACCCGCGTGGCTTCAAGGCCGGACGCGCAGGTTTGGACTTCGATCTCTTCGTACTCGAACACCTGCTTCAGCGCGTCGCGGATCCCTTTCTCGTCATCCACGACCATCACTCGGCGCGGACTCATGGTGCTCGCCTTTTGTAGAGGACGACGCCCGTGGTGTGCACCTTCACATCGGTGACCGCCGGATCAATCTTGACCGGCACCGCCCCGTCCGGCGAGGCCCCGGCCATCTGCCTGGTGATTTGCGAGATGAGCGGGCCCGGAATCGCGATGCCGCGCAGGCTGATTTCCTTGATGTCATACAGCGCGGTGCCGGGCCGAGCCACCGAGACCGTCCCCGCCATGCGCAGCGGCTCATGATCGCCGAACATCCCCGCGAACGGGCCCAACGTGCCGGGCGGCAGAGCGCGCGTATCGAGTCGCGCGTGCAGGATCAGCTTGTCCTCCTGCAGCTCGACCCGCAGCGAGTCGTACGTCTTGCGCACGCGCCAATCGATCCCGGCCCCGATCAACGATGCCATCTCGTTGGGCGTGAGCACGATCGAGTCCGGACCGGTGGAGCGTCGCAGCGTGGTCACTTTCTGCTGGCCCGAGGCCGTGGCCGACGGCGTCGGCGCGCCGACCGCGGTATCGGCGACCGGCGGCAAGGCCTGCGAGCGGCCGAACCAGCGCGCGAACGTGCTCATGATCGGCTCGCGGAACCACCACGCCACCAGCAGCACGCACACAACCACGAGCGCGCAGCCGAGCCTCAAAGCGCCTTTAAGACAGCCGTTCATGGTATCTCACGTGATACACCGAACCCTCGGGTCTCAAGGTGCTCTGCATCAGATCCAAGTCCGCCACGCTCACCGTCTCGTTGAAGTCGACACCCGCGAGCAGCTCTTCGAGCCCGGCGAACTGTCGGGGCTTTGCGTCGCGCGCTGCACGCCCCACGGTCACATGTGGGCGAAACGCACGCGCTTCCGTCGGGAAACCGAGCGGGGCGAACGCCTGCTCGACACCGTGCTGCAGCAGCTCGAGTCCGGGTTCCGGGGTCACACCGGCCCATAAGACGCGCGGGCGATGATAGTCCGGAAACACCCCGAACCCCGTGATCTGAATCGCCAGCGGCCTGGGGGTGGGGGGGGGCGCTGCACCGGAACCGCCTCCCGCCGCGCGTCGCAAGGCGGCCTGCAGCTCCGACGCGCGCGCATCCTCGACCTCGCCCAGAAACTTGAGACTCAAGTGAATGTTTTCCGGACGGACCCACGTGACCGGAAGTTTTTCCCGGCGTTGCCGCAGTGGCGCCAGCGCATCCCATAACTCCCGGCGCACCCGCTCGGGAAAATTCAACGCGACGAACGCTCTAACAGGCTCCCCCGGCGATACCCGCGTGGGTCGATTTCTACCTGGGCAAAGCCAAGCGTCGAGAGATAGTCCGTGATCGTCTGACGACGCTGTTCCAGCCAGCCGATCCAGGACGGCTCCACTTCGAGCCGGGCGCGATCACCCAGATGGCGGACGCGCAGATCGCCCGTGACACCGAGTGAGCGCAGGTACGTTTCGCCCGCCTCCACTTGTTTGAGGCGCGACGGCGTGATCGACAGGCCGTACTGCACGCGGCTCGAGAGACACGGCGCCGCGGGCGCATCCCAGGTCGGCAGCCCCAACTCACGCGAAGCCGCCCGGATTTCCGCCTTCGTCAGTCCCGCTTCCGCGAGCGGCGAGCGCACCCCTGCCTGCTCTCCCGCCGACTTCCCGGGCCGATGCTCGTGGAGATCATCGGCGTTCGTTCCGTCGCACACCACGGCGAGCCCACGCTCCCGCGCCAGCGGGACGAGACGAGTCCACAGCTCCGTCTTGCAGTAGAAACAGCGATTGGTCGGATTGGCGAGATACTTCGGATCTTCCAGCTCGTGGGTCGCGATTTCGACCAGCGGGATGTCGAACCGCCTGGCGACAGCGATCGCCGTCTGCCACTGAGCCTCGGGATAAGAGTCGCTCCGGCCGATGGCCGCCAGCATGCGGTCCTTGCCGAGCTCCTGCCGGAGTACGACCGCAAGGAAGGCCGAATCGACCCCTCCTGAATATCCAAGCAGGACAGAGGGATAGCTGCGAACCAGGGCGCGAAGCGACTGCATCGTCCGGAATAGTACCCCGCCCTACTGTCCTAATCAAAGGACAATTTTTGAGTGCCAAAACCGGATATTCCGTAGGAAAGAAACCATGTAGACTTACGTTGCGTTCAAGAATACAGCCAGGAGCCTTCCAAATGCCCGCCAAGACCGAGTTGGATACGACCGACCGACGGATCCTCCGCATGCTGTCGCAGGACGGTCGAGCGAGTTATCAGGCGATTGCCGACGAGGTCGGGTTATCGCGCCCCGCGATCATGGAGCGGGTGAAGCGTCTGGAAGAAGCGGGCTACATCCGCGGATACCGCGTCCAACTCGATCGGGCGAAGATCGGCCTGCCGGTCACAGCGTTCGTCGCCGTGCGGTACGGCTCGAGCGACTACGTCGGCGACGAGCCGCGGATGCGGGAGATGGAAAAGCATCCCGGCGTGCTTGAATGCCATCACATCGCGGGCGACGACTGCTACATCCTCAAAGTCGTTGCGGAAGACCTCGAAGGCGTGCAGTCGATCCTGCGCGACCTGCGTGGGCCGAACTCCCAGATGAATACGCGCACGACGATTGTGCTCTCGACCGTTTTCGAAAAACCCGGATTCATCCCGATGGAGCCCGATTGATGGGGGGGGCCGCGCTCAAGGGCAAGGCGCTCGTCGCCTATCTGATCGTGTGCATCGTCTGGGGCTCGACCTATCTCGCGATCAAGGTCGGCGTGATGGAGCTGCCGCCGTTCCTGTTCGGCGGCTTGCGTTTCCTCATCGCCGGGCTGCTCCTGCTCGTGATCGCGCGCGCGCTGGGCGATCCGCTCCCCAAGCGCAGGGATTGGCGCACGTTGACGATCGTCGGGTTGCTGCTGCTCGCGGGCGGCAACGCCTTCGTAGTCTGGTCCGAGCAATACATCGGGTCCGGGATCGCGAGCATCTTCGTCGTCACGGTTGCGCTGTGGACCGCGCTGTTCGACGCGATCATTCCGGGCGGGTCGCGTGAGCTGAACTGGCGTGTGATCGCCGGATTGGCGTTCGGGTTCTTCGGCACCGTGCTGTTGGTCGGTGTCACGCCGGCCGAGATTCTGGCCGCCGACAAGCGGGGACCGATCGCTCTCACAATTGCGAGCGCGTCGTGGTCGGTCGGCACGGTGTATGCCAAACGCCATCCCACCCAGGCGAGTCCGTACATGGGCGCCGCGTTTCAGATGATCGTGGGCGGCGGCGCCGTGGCGCTCGTCGGCACGCTGCTCGGGGACTGGGCGTCGTGGCACCTGAACGCACGCGGCATCGGCGCGATCGCCTATCTCGTCATCTTCGGGTCGATCCTCGGCTACAGCGCTTACTCGTACGCGCTGCGGCATGCCTCGGCGACGATCGTCGGAACGTACGCCTACGTGAACCCGGTCATCGCCGTCTTGCTCGGCTGGCTGTTGCTGCACGAACCGGTGAGCGGACGCACATTTGTGGCGATGGGGATGATCTTGATGGCCGTGGTGTGGATTCAGTTCTCGCACAAACTGGCGGTCGGGCGGTCAGGCGGTCAGGCGGCCGGGGAGCGACCGCCCCTCCAGCCACCGCAGACGGAGGAGGCACCATCATGACCGCCTGGACCGCCCTGCCCAACGACGCGGTGCTTTTGGTCGTAGACGTTCAAAAAGGCATGGACGTCTACGCCGAGCGCTACAATCGCAACAATCCCGATCTCGAGCGCAACATCGCCAAGCTGCAGGCAGCGTGGCGCAAGACCGGCCGGCCGATCGTGCACGTCCAGCACCTGTCGACGGAGCCGCAGTCGCCGCTCCGGCCCGGGCAACCCGGGGTCGACATCAAGGACGAAGTCCGGCCGCTGGCGGGTGAACCGGTGGTGCAAAAGTCGGTGAGCAGCGCATTTATCGGTACGAGCCTGGAGGCCGATCTGCGCCGCCAGGGCCGCACAACACTCGTCGTGGTCGGCATGCAGACGAACATGTGCGTTTCGACCACCGCCCGAATGGCGGGAAATCTCGGCTTCAAGACCTTCGTCGTGTCCGATGCGACCGCGACGTTCGACAACACCGGCCCCACCGGCAAGCGCTATGCGTCGGAGCTGCTGCACGACGTGGCGCTCGCCGACCTGCACGGTGAATTCTCCACCGTGATCGACACCAATACCGTGCTGGCGGCCCTATGACGATTCGCAAAGTGAATCTCGCCGAGACGTTCGGACGCTTCGATGAGTACTGGAAGCCGAAAATCGTGGGCGAAGTGAACGACAGCCTGATCAAGCTCGTGAAGTTCCAGGGGGAATTCGTGTGGCACCATCACGAGCGCGAGGACGAGTTGTTTCTGGTCGTCAAAGGACGGATGCGCATGCAGCTCCGGGACGGCGACGTCGTCGTCGGTCCCGGGGAATTCATCATCATTCCGCACGGGGTCGAGCATAAGCCGGTGGCCGAAGAAGAAACGGAGGTCCTGCTGTTCGAACCGAATTCCACCTTGAACACCGGAAACGTCCGCAATGAGCGCACCGTCCGGCAGCTCGAACGGCTCTAGGGGACCATGAGAAAGCGCGCTACTACGCGGAAGACCGTGAGGACCTCCGCGAGCTCGAGCCGTTCGTCGACCACTACGAAATCATCGCCCGAGATCTCCCTCGACCCGGCTGACGCGCGGGAGTGGGACGAGCTGCGGCGGCTGGGACACACGATGGTGGACGAGATGCTCGAACACCTGCGCACGGTGCGCGAGCGCCCCGTCTGGCGCCCGGTCCCGAAGCAGATCCGCGAGCGGCTCTCGGGTCGCGCGCCGCGCACGCCGACGCCCGCGGCTCGCGTGTATGAGGAGTTCAAGCGCGACATCCTGCCCTACCCGACCGGCAACATCCATCCGCGGTTTTGGGGCTGGGTGATCGGGACCGGCACGCCCGTGGCGATGCTCGCCGACATGCTGGCGTCCGGGATGAACCCGCAGGTCGCCGAGTTCGACGACGCGCCGGCGGTCGTCGAGAACCAGGTCATCGCCTGGTTGGTCGAGCTGCTCGGGCTGCCGTCGGAAACCCACGGATTGCTCGTCTCGGGGGGCTCGATGGCCAACTTCGTGGGACTCGCCGTCGCGCGGAATGCGCGCGCGGGGTTCGACGTACGCGAGCGCGGATTACAGCAGGGCGCCGGTCCGCTGCTCACGGTGTACGCGTCCACTGAAACACACTCATCGGTTCGCAAGGCGGTCGAGCTGCTCGGCCTCGGCCACGAGGCGCTGCGCAGCATCGCCGTCACGCCCGATTACACGATCGACGTCGAGGCGCTGCGCCGGCAGATCGCCGCCGACACAGCGGCGGGCCACCGGCCGATCTGCATCGTCGGGAACGCGGGCACGGTGAATACGGGCGCGACCGACGACTTGCGCGCGCTCGCGAGCCTGAGCCGCGAAGCGGGATTGTGGTTCCATGTGGACGGAGCATTCGGCGCGCTCGCCGCGCTGGTGCCGGAGCTGCGCCACATGGTGGCCGGCCTCGAGCAGGCCGATTCGCTCGCCTTCGACCTCCACAAATGGCTGTACATGCCGTACGAAGCGGGCTGCACGCTGGTGCGCGATCAGAAGGCCCACCGCGCCACGTTCAACCTGACGCCGGCGTATCTCGCCTCGTTCGATCGTGGCATCGCGGCGGGCGGCTTTCCATTCGCCGAGCGCGGGGTGCAGCTGTCGCGCGGGTTCCGCGCGCTGAAGGTGTGGATGTCGTTCAAGACCCACGGCACCGATGCGTTCGCGCGGTTGATTCACCAGAACGTGCGGCAGGCGCACTATCTCGCCGGCCTCGTCACGAAACACCCGCTACTCGAGCTGCTGGCGCCCGCGCCGCTCAACATCGTCTGCTTCAGAGTGAAGCTGCCGGGAAAGACCGAGGCCGAGCTGAACGCGCTGAACACCGAGATCCTGCTGCGCATCCAGGAGAGCGGCGTGGCCATTCCGTCGCAGACCGTGTTGAACGGCCGCTTCGCGATCCGGGTCGCGGTGAGCAATCACCGGAGCCGGCGCGAGGACTTCGACCTGCTCGTGCGCTCGGTCGTCGAGACGGCCGCCGCGCTGCGACGCGACTAGCTCAGACTCGGGCTCCCGAACGCGATCGCCTCGAGCCGCGCCACGCGCTCGGCCGTCGGGGGGTGCGTGGAGAACAGCTTCAGGACGCCGCGGCCGTGAGCGGCGAGCGGATTGACCTGCGCCAGCGGCGCCATCGCCGGCTCGACCCGCATCGGCACGCGGTGCGCGGCTGCGTCCAGCTTCTTCAAGGCGCTCGCGAGCGCGAGGGGCTGGCCCGAGATCTGTGCGCCGCCGGCGTCGGCCTTGAACTCCCGTTGGCGCCCGATTGCGAACTGGATCAGCATCGCGCCGATCGGCGCCAGGATGATCATCAAAAGACCCGCGATGGGATTGCCCCCCTCCTCGTCATTCCGACCGCCCATGAACATCGCGACGTACGCGAGGTGACTGATCGCGGCCGCGAGCGTCGCGGCGACGGTCATCAGGAGCATGTCGCGGTGCTGAATATGCGCCAGCTCGTGGGCCAGCACGCCCTCGAGCTCGGCGTCGTTCACGGTATTGAGCAACCCCTCCGTCACGCACACGACGGCGTGCTCGGGATTGCGGCCGGTGGCAAATGCGTTGGGCTGGGCGTGCGGCGCCACAGCGACGGTGGGCATGGGAAGCCCGGCCCGTTGCCGCAAGCGATCAACCATGGCATAGAGCCGGGGTGCTTGCTGCGCCGTCACCACGCGGGCACCGTAGGCCCGGAGCGCAATCTGCGCCGATGCGAAATACGCCACGAAGTTCATGACGCCCGCGATTGCCAGGGCCATCACGAAACCGCTCTGACCGCCGATGGCCTGTCCGAGTGCGGCCAGCAAAGCGGTCAGGCCTGCCATCAGAACGAATACTTTGAGGTTGCTCACGGCATGCTCTCCTATACTCTCCTATAAAGGAAAAGGCGAGACCTCGCTTGCGCGAAGGTCTCGCCTGGTCTCTCCGACCCGCCGCACCGTGCATCCAGCGGATGCAGTCCTGACGATGCGAGCGCGCGGGCCAAGGCCCGCGTAGCTACTCCCCTTCTTCCCCGCCGCAATCTACCCAGGAGGTGGCGCGGACTTCAAGCCGGCCCAATCTTATGCGACCGTGGAACAGCTCCATATCCTCCGCGATCTCGCCGTCATCTTCGCCGGCTCGCTTCTCGTCATTCTACTGTTCCACCGGCTCAAGCTGCCCGCGCTGCCCGGATTCATTGTCGCCGGGATTGTGCTGGGCCCCAACGCGCTCGGGCTCGTCTCCGACCCGCACGACGTAGAAGGGCTCGCCGAAGTCGGCGTCATCCTGCTGCTGTTCACGATCGGCATCGAGTTCTCGCTGAGTCGGCTCAGGGAGATGCGGCGTCTCGTTCTCGCCGGCGGGCTCGCGCAAATGGCGTTCACGGTGTTCGCGACGCTCGGGGTCGGGCTCGCGTTGCTGGGCAGTTGGCGGGTCGCGCTGTTTCTCGGCTTTTTGATCGCGCTGTCGAGCACCGCGATCGTGCTCAAAGTGCTGTCGGACAAGGGCGAGATCGACGCGCCACATGGGCGCCTGGCCACGGGGGTCCTGATCTTCCAGGACTTGTGCGTGGTGCCGATCATGCTGGTCCTGCCGTTTCTCGCCGGCAAGGCCGAAGGCGGCATCACGGGCCTGCTGCTCGCGCTCGGGAAGGCCGCGCTCGTCGTGGTGGGCGTCATCATCGCCGCACGGACGATCGTGCCGCGAGTGCTGTCCGAGATCCTCAAGACCCGCAGCCGCGAGCTGTTCCTGATCGCGGTGATCCTGATCGGGACCCTCACCGCGCTCGGTACCTCGGCGGCGGGCGCGTCGCTCGCGCTGGGCGCGTTCCTCGCCGGCCTCATCATCTCCGAATCGGATTACGGCCATCAGGCACTTGCCGAGCTGATGCCCTTCCGGGACATCTTCATCTCGCTGTTCTTCGTCGCGGTCGGGATGCTCGTCCAGCTCGAGACGCTGCGGCAGTACTGGCTCGTGACCGTCATTGCGGTCGTGGTGATCATGGGCGGGAAGACGCTGTCGGCGGCGGTCGGGCCGGCGTTGCTCGGCTACTCGGGCCGGGTCGCGCTGCTGGCCGGCGTCGCCGTGTCGCAGATCGGAGAATTCTCCTTCGTGCTCGCGAAAGACGGGCGCGAGGCGGGGCTCTTGCCCGAGCTGCTGTACCAGCAGTTCCTCGGGATCGCGGTGATCACGATGCTGCTGACGCCGTTCCTGCTGCAGGGTGGGCCGGCGATGCTCGATCTGTTCGAGCGCATGGTGCCGCTCGACAAGGTCCTGCCCGGGTTCCGGCCGCGCGGGTTCGCGCCGGTCCAGGACCCGGTCAAGGATCATGTGATCGTGGCGGGTTACGGCCTCAACGGCCGCAACCTCACGGCCGCGCTGCGCGCCATCAACGCACCCTATTTGATCGTCGAGCTGAACGCCCAAACCGTCCGCAAGGCGCGCGCCGACGGGGAGCCGGCGTTCTATGGCGACGCGACGCGTGAAGAGATCCTGCACGCCCTGGGGATCGAGCGCGCGCGGATGTTCGTCATCGCGATCTCGGACCCGGCGGCAACGCGGCGGATGGTCCGCGTCGCGCGCGAGATGAATCCGGCGCTGCACATCATCGCCCGCACCCGCTACGTGGTCGAGATTCCCGAGCTGACCCACCTCGGCGCGAACATCGTGATCCCGGAAGAATTCGAGACGTCGATCGAGATCTTCTCACGCGTGCTCGCCCATTACAACGTGGCGCGCGACGAGATCGAGCGGCTGGTCGGCGAGATCCGGTCATCGCATTACCAGGCGCTGCGCCCCGGTTCCCGGCCCCGGCTCACGCTGAGCGGGACACTCGGCGCGATGCCGCAGATGCGCGTGGTGCGCATGATTCTCGAACCGAACGCCCCGGTCGTCGGCCAGACGCTCGCGGAAACGGGGCTGCGGTCGCGCACCGGCGCGTTAGTCCTCGCGGTGCGGCGAGGCGACAGCGATCTGGCGACGCCCGAGCCGACCTTCCGGCTCGAAGCGGGCGATGGGCTCGTGGTCGTTGGACAGGCAGAACAACTGAAGAAGGCGTATCGGCTCCTCACCGGTGCCGACCAGGGCTAGCGCAGCCGACCGGGTGGCTGCGGAGAGGATAGCATCAACCCGTCTCTAACTGGAGAACGCATGATCGCCGTCGTCCCCCTTCTGCTCCTCCTTACAGCGCAACAGCAAACGCCACTCGCCATCGGATCAGTGGTGGCCCGGCCCGGCCAGGCCGCGTCCGGATTCATCGAGGTGCCGGCCGGCGTGGACGCCGCGACGCGCATTCCCGTTACGATCGTGCGCGGGGCGCAGCCTGGACCAACCCTGGCACTGATCGCGGGAACGCACGGGTCCGAGGTGGCGCCGATCGTCGCGCTGCAGCGGGTGCGCGCGTCACTCGACCCCGCGGCCCTGCGCGGCTCCGTGCTCATCGTTCACGTCGCGAACCTGCCGTCGTTTCTCGGGCGCACCGTCTACTACAGTCCCGTGGACGGCAAGAACCTGAATCGCGTCTACCCGGGGAAGACGGATGGGACGGTGTCGGAGCGGATCGCGTACGCCATCACCAATCAGATCATCGAACGTGCCGACTACCTCGTCGACATTCATTCGGGGGACGGCAACGAGTCACTGCGCCCGTACACATACTGGAGCCCGCTCAGGATGGATGCGCGCGCCGACTCGATCGCGCGCGAGATGGCCCTGGCGTGGGGCAACGATCACATCGTGATCGACACCGTGCGCCCCCGCGACCGGCAGGCATCGGTCTATACGCAGAACACGGCGCACATTCGCGGCAAACCGGCGCTGACGACGGAAGCCGGGTATCTCGGCGTCGCGGCCGAGGACATGATTCAACGCAACGTCGACGGCGTGTTCCGGCTGCTGCGCTACTTCGGGATGGTGCCGGGCGAGGTGGA
>DASTDR010000118.1:0-4506 GCA_035710265.1 Gemmatimonadales bacterium
GGAAGTCACGCGGCTGCATGAGTCTGTGAAGGCTCTGCGCGGTATCATGGCTCTGCCTGCCCTATGGACGGGCGGCGAGCAGCCTCGAATTGTCAGCACCTCGCTGGACGCGCTACTTGGCATCGCCAACGAACTCGAGGAACGCGTCGCGCAACGCACGCGCGAACTCGCCATAGCCAATGACGCACTGCGCGAAAGCGAGCGCAATTCGCGCTTAGTCGTCGACAGCATTCCGGGCCTGGTCGCACTCTTGACCGCAGCCGGCGAGGTCCAATTCGTGAATCGCCAGATCCTCGAATACACCGGAAGGACTCTTGAGGAGCTGAAACAATGGGGGACGAACGACACCGTTCACCCTGAAGACCTTCCTCACGTCATCCACGTCTTCACACAATCGATCGCCTCGGGCAGTTCATACGAGATTGTGCAGCGACTGCGGCGGTCCGACGGCGGCTACCTTTGGTTCCAGAACAAGGGCGTTCCCCTTCGCGATATAAGCAATCATGTCGTTGGCTGGTGCGTGCTGTTGACGGACATCGACGAGCGGAAACGCACCGAGGACGCGCTGCGCGAAAGCGAACGTGAGTCGCGCCTGATCGTGGACAGTATTCCAGGGTTCATCGCGGCCTTTACGCCCGGTGGTGAGGTCGAATTCGTCAACCGCCCGATCCTCGAGTACTTCGACAGGACTATCGAGGAGCTAAAGCGTTGGGGGACCGGCGGTGCGACACATCCTGAGGATCTTCCACGGGTCGTCGAGCACTTCACCCATTCGATCGCGTCCGGCGACCCGTTCGAGTTCGAAGTACGCACTCGACGTTTCGATGGCGTCTACCGCTGGTTTCAGTCTCGCGGATTTCCGCTTCGGGATATGAACGGGCACATCGTCCGCTGGTACAACCTGCTCATCGACATTGACGAGCGCAAGCGCGCCGAGGAGGCGCTCGCGGCGAGCGAGCGTAATCTCAAGCTCATCATCGACACGATTCCGGCGCTGGCCTGGTCGGCGCGGCCCGATGGAAGCGCCGAGTTTTTCAACCAGCACTATCTGCACTTCATCGGCCTTTCGGCGGAACAGGCGAGCGGTAGGGGCTGGACGGCTGCCGTTCACCCTGAGGATTTGAACGGTCTGGCGACGATGTGGCAGCGCATCTTGGCTTCTGAAGCACCGGGAGAGACGGAAGCGCGACTGCGCCGACATGACGGCGAGTACCGGTGGTTTCTCTTCCGTGCGAATCCGCTGCGGGACGAGGAGGGAAACATCGTCAACTGGCACGGGATAAACACCGATATCGAAGATCGAAAGCGGGCCGAGGTGGAGCTCAGACGGGCTTACGACAGCTTCGCCGATGCCCAGCGACTCAGCAAGACGGGCAGCTTCATCACCGACTTGGTGGGGGATGAGCACAATTGGTCCGATGAGGCGTATCGGATCTTCGAGTTCGAACCAGGGACGAGAGTCACCGTAGAGAGAATTCGAGACACCATCCACCCGGACGACCTGCCGTCGTTCGACTCCGTGATCGCGCGCGGCTTGTCGGGGGTGAACGTCACTTTTGCATTCCGAATTGTGACCTCCCGCGGTGCCGTCAAGCATGTGCGCGGTGTGGCCCATGTCATCGAACAGATCGAGGGTCGACCGATGTTCGTCGGCGCCCTTCAGGACATGACAGAGAGCATGGTCGCGGAGGAGGCTCTGAACAATGCCCGGTCCGAGCTCGCACATGTGGCGCGGGCCACAACCTTGGGCACGTTGACCGCCTCGATCGCTCATGAGGTCAACCAGCCACTCTCGGGCATCATCACCAACGCCGGTACCTGCCTCCGGATGTTAGATGCCGATCCTCCGAACGTCGAAGGCGCGAGAGAGACCGCGAGGCGGACCATTCGCGATGCAAACCGCGCCTCGGATGTGATTGCGCGGCTGCGCGCTCTGTTCAGCAAGAAGGAGTTCTCGCTGGAGTCGCTGGATCTAAACGAGGCCACGCGAGAGGTCATCGCGCTGTCGCTGAGTGAGCTTCAGCGGAAGCGCGTCGTGCTTCAGTCGGAGCTCGCCGACGACCTCCCGACCGTCACTGGCGATCGCATCCAGCTCCAGCAGGTCATCCTGAACCTGCTCCGCAACGCATCGGACGCGATGGTCGACGTGCGCGATCGGCCGCGGCAATTGCTGATCAGAACCCAACCGGAGGGCGGCGATCGTGTGCGTGTGAGCGTGCGAGATGCCGGCGTCGGCGTCGACGCGCAGAGCATGAATAAGCTGTTTGACGCCTTCTACACGACGAAGAGCGACGGCATGGGTATCGGGCTCTCCGTCAGCCGCACCATTGTCGAGAGACATCACGGTCGTCTCTGGGCAGAACCGAATGACGGACCCGGTGCGACCTTCTCGTTCTCCATTCCGCTCGCTCTAGAGAGGGTCACGGACGCGGCGCCCGTAATCAGAGGTTCATGATGGGCAAGCGTTTGACCGAGTGCGCCGGGGCAATACCAAAGTCTCATAGACGGCCGCCGGGAGAGTGGTGCATCCTCCAACTATGCACGGCAGATCGAGCGCTGATTGTGATCATCTGGGCCGCACGCAACGACGGACCTGGTGCTACCCTTCGTTTTCCATTCCCCGCGCTCCAAAGATCATCACGGACGCGGCACCCGTAATGGGGCGCTCATGATGGGCAAGCGTTCACTCGTGTCGGTCGTCGACGACGACGAGTCCGTCCGTGAGTCGCTGCCAGACTTGCTGCGGCAGTTCGGCTTTGCCGCCCAGGCGTTCTCATCGGCCGAAGCGTTCCTCGCGTCCGACGTCGTCAATGAGACGAGCTGTCTGCTCCTCGACATCGCGATGCCCGGCATGTCGGGCCCCGAACTCCAACAGGAACTGCTACGTCGGCGGCAGGAGATCCCGATTGTCTTCATCACCGCCAACGGAGACAAGACGGTCCGTCCGCGCCTGCTCGCGCAGGGCGCAGTGGAGTGCCTGTTCAAGCCGTTCAGCGAGGCGGCGCTGCTCGAGGCGCTCAACGCCGCGCTTCGGATGACGTAAACATGACGACCATCACCACCGGCAAGATCGGTCGAGAGCCATATGCTGTGAGTTCGGCGATCGCCGCCCGATCGCTCGAGGTAACGATGCCGGACGACATGTCCATCGTCTTCGTCGTTGACGACGACGTCTCGGTGCGCGAATCGCTGGAGTCGTTGATCAGAACCGCAGGCTGGCAACCCGAAACGTTCGCATCCGCACAGGAATTCCTCTCCCGCCCTCGCGCTACCGTTCCGTGCTGCTTGGTGCTCGATGTGACGCTGCCTGGGCTCACCGGCCTCGAGTTGCAGCAGCAGCTCGCGGAGCGGGACGATATGCCGATTATCTTCATTACCGGACACGGCGACGTGCCGATGAGCGTCCAAGCGATGAAGGCAGGAGCCGTCGAGTTCCTGACGAAGCCGTTCAAGGACGATGTGCTGTTGAACGCCATTCGCGGTGCTATGGAGCGAAGTCGCACCACACTCCGTCAGGATTCGGAGATGGGGATCTTGCGGGACCGCTGGGCGTCACTCACGCCGCGCGAACGCGAGGTGATGGCACTGGTCGTGTACGGACTGTTGAACAAACAGGTCGGCGGCGAACTCGGCATCAGCGAGATCACCGTGAAGGCGCACCGTGGCCAGGTAATGCGCAAGATGAGGGCCGACTCCCTTCCTGACCTCGTGACGATGGCCGCGCGCCTAGGGCTGCCTGCGCCGAAACACTGACAGTCGGCCGAACGTCCGCTCCATCTTCCCGTTCTGTCGTCGCTCTCTCGACTGATGTCAATGATCGGTTCTCGGGGCATTTTGGCTAGTTCCACGAGCCCAAGTCGCCCGAAGCCATCTCGTCAGGTCGATGGCAAGCGTCGATGTGACCGCCGAGTTCGCCACGTCATCGTGGATATCCTGGAGACCCAACCGGTTACCCCTCTGTCAGACGCCGCAATAGGCGAGCGCCGTGCTCTTCGCCTCCGGAGTGAAGCGCGCTCTCCCGCGAACTGCCCAACCCGTCGATTCAGTAGGGCGCAATCAGTTCGGGCGTGTGTGAGTGATGCCTATGGTATGGGGCGCCTCCTCGGGCGAGGGCCTCGGCGCTTTAGGGGCGACGAGGCCTTGCAGTCCGGTCTCAGGTGGCCGCACCGGCGCGCCGAGGCAGTGCCCAGCCAGAGCACGGGAAGTGGCAGGTATAGCCGTGCGCGTAGCGCCCGAGATAGTCCTGGCGCTCCGGCTCGGCCTCCCAGAATTCGCCGGCGGGCGGGACCTTCGTCACAACGCGGCCTGGCCACAGGCCGGAGGCGCTGAGATCATCGATTATCCGGAGTGCCTCGTCACGCTGCGCCTCTGAGACATAGAAGATCTCCGAGCGATACGAAGTTCCGACATCGTTGCCCTGTCGATTCAATGTTGTTGGATCGTGAATCTGGAAGAAGAACTCCAGAAGGTCGCGATAGCTGATACGTGTCGGGTCGAACTCGATCT
>DASTDR010000119.1:0-2448 GCA_035710265.1 Gemmatimonadales bacterium
GAGGTCGTGGAGTTGTACAACCGCGGCGGCGAGAAGAACCCCTACCTGGACGTGAAGATGGAGCCGCTCGGGTTGACGGATGCGGAGATCGACGCGGTGGTGGCCTTCATGCACGCGCTCGAGGGCGAAGGGTATCAGGACACCGCGCCGGCGAGCTTTCCCCAGTAGCTCGAGGCCTCTCTTACTCCTCGCGAAGCACACGCATCGGCTGGACGAAGGCGACTCGCGCGGCCGGGATCAGCGCAGCCATCGACGCGATGGCGATGACGATGGCGACGGCGCTCGAAAGCGTCATGGGATCGTACGGAGACACGCCGTAGATCATCGTCGACACGCTTCGGGCGAACATCAGCGACAGCGTCACGCCGACGACACATCCCGCACAGACGATGCGGACCGTCGTCTTCAGCAGACGCTGAACGACCTCGTGCCGCGTTGCACCGAGTGCCAGGTGGAGCGCCATCTCGCGCCGTTGGAGGCTGGCCGCGTAGTTCAGGGTTCCGTAAACGCCCGCACTCACCAGGCCAAGAGCCGCGAACGCAATCAGCGTCAGGAGTAGTGTGCGCAGCCGATTCTGTGCATACGAGTCGTCAATGCGGTCCTCGAGTCGCGCGACGTCGTAGACGGGGCGGAGCGGTTCGAGCTCCTTGATCGCCTGCCGAATGGCGCGAACCATCGTGAGCGGGTCGGCCGTGGTTCGGACGAGGAACCACGGAACAGGGTTCGGAGCGCTGAAGCAGGAGTACACCGTCGGAACGGGCTCGCGGTCGATGCCCCGCTCCCGGGCGTCTCCGACGATGCCGACGATCGAGGTTGCGCCGAGATGCAACCCGATGACGGACTTCTCGGGGAAATAGGCATCCGCGAACCGGCGGTTCACCATGACCTCCGTTGCGCCGCGGGAGTCCTCGGGTCGCCCACAGAGTTCGCCCCTCAGGAGTGGGATTCGCATCGTCTCGAAATAGCTTGGACTGACGACGCGGCTCTCGGCGATCAGCCGCGGCTCGGTGTCGGCGCGCCCCTCAGCCAGCACGAACTCCTGCTGCTCCTGCCCAGGAACCCCCGGTGGCATCGTCGCCGTGGCCGCCGCCTCGATGCCTGGCAGCGCGACGAGTCGGTCCAGTGTGACGTTGATTCGCTGGATGATGCGATTCCAGTTCCCGCCCGCCTCGCCGAAGCTGCCCGTGACGTGAAACGTCAGCAGTCGTGCGGCATCGAACCCCGCGTCGACGCGCGACAGTGCCTCCACGCTGCGAAGCAAGAGCCCTGCGCCGGCCAGCAGCATGACTGACAGCGCGACCTGAACACCTACGAGAAGCCATTGGAGCGGGTGGCGGGGCAG
The DNA here is from genome assembly GCA_035710265.1 of Gemmatimonadales bacterium. GTDB lineage: Bacteria > Gemmatimonadota > Gemmatimonadetes > Gemmatimonadales > GWC2-71-9 > 20CM-2-65-7. The sequence goes on from DASTDR010000119.1 coordinate 1,343, forward strand.
CACCCGCCCGTGGCTTGACCGCGACAAGGTTCCGTCGCCATGCACGCTCCTGATGGCAGGAATCAGACCGCACAGCACGGCCACCATCACGGCGGACGCCGCCGTGTACAGGAACGATCGTTGGTCGAAGACGACTTCGTCGAGCCGTGGCAGTTCCGGCGCGAGGACCTGGACTGCCCGGGATGCGCCTGTCGCCACCAGCAAGCCGAGGGCGGCGCCAACCAGCGCGAGGACGCCGGCTTCGGCCAGCATCTGAAGGGCGACCGATGTACGCGACGCGCCGAGCGCGTAACGGAGCGCGATCTCGTGCCCGCGCTGCACGCCGCGCGAAAGCATCAAGCCGGCAACGTTCGTGCACGCGACGAGCAGGAGTACCGACACGGCCCCGAACACGAGCCACAGCGACCCGCGAGCGCTCGCGACCACCGTCTCCTTCAGCGGCTCGATATGCACGGCGACGTCGCGGTCCGTGCCGGGGTACTGTTCGGCGAGCCGGGCCTGGACGGCGCGCATGTCCGCGCGCGCCTGCTCGAGAGTCACACCTTGCTTCAGGCGGCCGATTCCGGTGAACCAGCCGCCGGATCGCGACTGGGCGTACGGAGCGTTGACCGGCATCGGTGTCCAGACGTCCACGTCGCGCTCCGGAAAGAGGAAGGGCGGCATGATCCCGACGATAGTGGCGTTGCCCAACGGGCTCCGGATGGTCTGGCCAAGGGCAGCGGGATCGCCGCCACGGCTACGCCAGATCCGGTCGCTGATCAAAATGACAACGGGCGTCCCGAACCGATGTTCGGCGGCGGTGAAGCCGCGACCGCGCTCAGGCCCGACGCCGAGAACGTCGAAGAACCGGGGCGTGACGACCGCCTGACGGACCCGCTCCGGCAGATCGCTCGTGGTGTCGACGACGTCGCCGGTGGAGTAGCCGGCGATCGCTTCGAACGTCGTGTTCAGGCGGTTCCACTCTTCGAGGCGGACCGGTGCGATCCTCGTGTTCCCTGAGGCCTTGCGCAGTTCGGTCAGCAGGACGAGGCGTTCTCCGTCGGGAAACGGGAGCGGCCGCAGAAGTACGGCGTCGATTGCAGAAAAAGCCGCGCTGTTGGCGCCGA
>DASTDR010000120.1:0-4472 GCA_035710265.1 Gemmatimonadales bacterium
GTCTCGACGCCGCGCAGCCACCGTCCCCGCAGGCCGCGGCGGAAGATCGTGATCTCCTCGGTGGTTTGCCCCACGGTGGTCCACTGGCGCTTGTACGGGTCTTCACCGCGCAGAAAGTCGAAGCGTTTCAGCCCGCGCTCCATGGCGCGACGAATCATCATCGCCAGCAGCACCTGGCCGACGCTCTCGCGCTCCCAGCGCGGGTCGCGACCACTCTGGTAGAAGTACGCGGTGTCAGCACACGTAAAGCCGTACCAGGCCGCAGCCGGCTCACCGTCCAGGTCGAGCGTCGTGAGCCACAACTGGCCGCGCCGCGCGAGCTCGGCGGCAAAGCGGCGATGCAGGCGATCGACGCGCGGATCGCGAAACGCGCCTCCCCCCTCCCCACCGTCACCTGCTCCGTCTGCCCAGCGCCGCTCGTGCAACGCCACCAACCGCCGCCACCCTTCCTCGACGCGCTCACCGTCGTAATCGGTGATCGTCACGGTGTGGTGGCGGCGCAGATTCTTTTCCATGTAGCGCAGCGCCTGGCGCCGGCTCCGGGTGACGCTCTTGAGATAGGTCTCCCAATCGCCCGCGAGCTCGAGATAGGGGCAGACCCAGAGCGGCTGGCGCTGTGTGGCGTGGCCGCGAGCCGCCATAGCCTGGGCGAGCTGCACCGCGCCCGGCGCATGCGGGGCGAGGTTGCTCAGCACGATCACGTCCCACTCCAGCTCCTCGAGCAACGGAACGAGCGCCGCCAAATCAGCGGCCCCCGTCGCCAGTACATCGAGGTGATCGGGACACCCCAGGTCGCCGATGGCCCACGTGAGCGCCCGGACCCGCACGCGATGGAAGCGGAGATGCCGGGTCAGCAGCGGCACAATGGCCTGCACCGCGTTTCCCCCCCCGCCCCCCGAGCGCAGCACCAGCGCCTGAGCGGCCACAGCCTCGGGGTCGGCGTCCGTCCAGGCGCGATGCCAGGCCCAGCTCATGAAGGGGGAGCGCGCCCCAGACTGCGCCTGGATCTCATCCCAGACCTCGGGCCCGAGCGCCAGCGCGTCCGACAACGACATGCGCGAGGCCGTGTCCCCCGCCCGAGTTGTGGCGATGGCCGGCGCGCTCATCGGGCGAGACCAAACTGCTGGAGGGATTCGAGCAGGAACGGCGCGGGATCGCGCCAGCGCCAAATCTCTTCGCGGTTGCGCCGCGGATTGATCCGGAGGAAGTCGCGCACGGCGGCGAGCTTGCCCCGCGCGCCCCCGCCGTTCCGGAGCCGCAGATAGAGATGATCGACGTCGCCCCAGAACCAGCGGCTGCGCACACCAACGCGGTATTGGGACACTGGCGACACCGCCTTGCCGAGCGCGCACGCAACGAGGAGCGCGGGAAAGTCGACGCCGGCGTCGATCGCGAGTTGCAGCGATCCCCACAGCCGGCCGTTCACCTCCATGAGGACGGGGCGCCCGGTTGCCGCATCCCGCTTGCACTCGATCATCGCGACACCCTGCCAGTTCAACGCCTCGAGCAGCCGGCGCCCCGCATCCGCCAGCCCGCGCTCGAGCGCGATGCTCTCGCGAAACACGCTGACACCACCCTCGGGCGGCTTTTCCCGCAAACGCCGGTGCGCGAACTCGGCGATCACGCGGCCGTTCCAGCGCAGCACGAACAGCCCCTCCCCGCTGCCGCGCACGCGCTGCTGCAGCAGAATCGGGAACGCGCCTGCGGGCAGCGCGCGCAGCGACTCACGACACGCGCTGCGCGTACTCACGAAGCGCACATCGAGATGCTGGCGCGGGCTTCCGCCCCCCGAGGACACGACGGATCGGTGCGGCTTCAGCACGGCGGGGAAAAAGTCCGCACCCGGCAGCTCGGCATTGGGCTCCTCGAGCCGCACCGTTTCCGGCACGGCCAAGCCGGCTGCGCGCGCATAGTCGAGCAGCGCCGCTTTGTTCGACGCCTGGCGAAACGTCTCGAGCGACGGAAACGGCAACACGGTCGACGGCGGAACGTGACGCACACCCGTCAGGACCGCGTCCACCGACGCATCCGTCACGGGCAGCAGGACGCGAACCCCGAGCTGTCCTGCCAGAGCGCCGATCTCCTGCGCGAAGCCCTCGGGGTCGGAGAGGGCATCGGTCGTGAGGCGCAGGCGACGCACGCCGCGCGACACGCCCGCAAGAGACCAGGGGCGGTGCGCCGCGACCGCCACGGCGTAGCCTGCGCCTACGAGCGATCGCGCCGCCGCCAGTGCGGCCCGCTGGTTACCGTCAGTGATCAGCGCATCCATGAATGTGCTGGCGTTGTATGAGAGAACCGTGCCGCAAGGTTGTCCGAACGGAATGCGCTGCAGCAGCGCGATGTGTGGCAGGGGTGCAACGGTATGCCCGCGTGCGTGCGGGGGATTGTCGTGGCTCTACTCTTGCTTGCGCTGAGCCGTGCCATGTGCGGCATCGCAGGGATCGTCTACCAGGACCGGGAGCGCGAAGTGCCGGAGACGCTCGTCCGGCAACTGTGCGGCGCGCTGCGGCACCGGGGTCCGGACGACGAGGGGGTCTACGTCCAGGGAGCCGTGGGCCTGGGGATGCGCCGTCTCAGCATCATCGATTTGACCGGCGGGCGCCAGCCGATCCTCAACGAAGACGGATCAAAGGTCATCGTCTTCAACGGCGAGATCTATAACTACCGGGCGCTCCGGCATGGCCTCATCGCCGGCGGGCATACGTTCCGTTCATCCGGCGACACGGAGACGGTGCTGCACCTGTACGAGGAACAGGGCGCCGATTGCGTGACGTCGCTCCGTGGCATGTTCGCCTACGCCATCTGGGACAGCAGCGCGGAAACGCTCGTTCTCACGCGCGACCGGTTCGGGATCAAACCGCTGTACGTCGTGCATGGTCCGTGGGGCATCGCGTTCGCGTCCGAGCTGAAGGCGCTGCATGCCGCAGGCCTCACCGCACGCGAGCTCGACTGGGAGGCGCTCGACAGCTTCTTTCAGCTCGGCTACATCCCTGCCCCGCGCACGCCGTTCGTCGACATTCGCAAGCTGGAGCCGGGTCACACGCTGGTCTGGCGGCGCAACGGCGGAAGCGGTGTTCCACCGGTCACGCGCCGCTACTGGCAATTCCCGGAGCAGGATCGCCCCGCCCCGCCCAATCCGGAAGCGCGTGTCCTGGAGTGGCTGGACGAGTCGGTGGCGGCCCACCTCGAAAGCGACGTCCCGGTCGCGGCCTTTCTCAGCGGTGGGCTCGACTCATCTGCGGTCGTCGCGAGCATGGCGCTGACCGGGAATGCGCCGCACGCCTTCACGGCGCGCTATGCCGGATCCGGAGCGTCGAGCGCCGACGAGACCGGCCTCGCACGGGCGCTGGCCACGCGCCATCGCGCCGAGCTCACCGTGGTAGACATCGTGCCGGATCTCAAGAACATCTTTGAGCCGATCGTCCGCGCGCTCGATGAGCCGCATGCCGACGACTCCGCCATCCCCACGTGGCTCCTGTCACAGGCGGTCGGCAGTCAGTACAAGGTGGCGTTGACGGGGATCGGGGGTGACGAGCTGTTCGCCGGGTACCGCCGGCACGTCGGGCTGCTGGCGACCGAGTATTACGCCAAGCTGCCCAAGCGACTCCGGCACCTGGTGGCCGCAGCGAGCCACTGGATTCCGGAACCGCGCGACGGCGCACTCGGCGTTGACCGGCTGAAACGCTTCCTGCGCACCTCCAACGGCAGCGTGTCCGATCGCTTCCTGGGCTTGATGAGCCGCCTCTCGACCGACGAACGGCTGGCGCTGTATGCGCCGCAGCTCCGGACGCACATCTCCGGACGGGCCGCCAGCGCGCGGTTCCGCGACGTGTTCGCGGCGAATGGCGACGTCTCAGGCCTGGCTGCCGGGCTCTACATGGACTACACGACGTTTCTGCCCGACGACATCCTCGCGCTCAGCGATCGGTTGTCGATGGCACACTCACTCGAGGTGCGGGTGCCGTTCGTCGATCACCTGCTGGTCGAGGCGGTCTTTCCGATTCCGCAGCGCGTCAAGATCGGGACGCTCCCCAAGTGGCAAGGCAAGCGCCTGCTGCGGCAAGCACTGCGCCCGCGTTTGCCCGAGGCGCATTTCCGGGCGCCCAAACGCGGGTTTGTGGGACCGACGGCGGCGTGGCTGCGCAACGAGCTGCGCCCGCTCCTGACCGACGAGCTGTCGCCGGCCCGGCAGCGGCGCCTGGGCTACTTCGAGCCGTCCGTGGTCACCAACCTGCTGGACCAGCATCTGACGGGACGGCAGAACCAGGAACGAATTCTCTTGGCGTTGCTCTGCTTTTCAACGTGGCATCGCCTGTACATGGAGTGAGGCGAGGGGGAGGTAGAGATGGCCAGCACGGCGAGATGGCAGCGCGCACAGCGCTACGAACGCGACTACTGGAGCTCGATCGCCACCAACATCGCGGCCGGCTCAGTGTCCCAGCTGAACTGGTACCAGTGGCGTGCCGACGCAC
>DASTDR010000121.1:0-2244 GCA_035710265.1 Gemmatimonadales bacterium
CGTCGGCGACCGCCCCGCGTCGTGACCGACTTCACACGTACGACGCCGCGCAACGCCGTTCGTCCGCAACTGGAGCCGCCGGTCGCCGCACGTTGCCGGTCCTCGTGGCGTGTCCTTTACGATCACAACGGCAAGGGAGGCAGCATGCGGGTGGCAAGAGGCTTTACGCTCATCGAGGTGATGATCGTGGCGGCGATCGTGGGAATCCTGGCCGCGATCGCGTACCCGTCATATCAAAACCATTTGCGTAAAGGCGCGCGTGCCAGCGCGCAGGCGGCGATGCTGCAGATCGCAGACCGTCAGTCCCAGTACCTGCTCGATGCGCGGAACTTTGCCGTCGGCCCTGGCGCTCTCGCCGCGCTCAACGTCACAGTGCCCGCGGATGTAACGGGGAAATACACGGTCACGGTGAAGGCGGCCGACGGCACCGATACGCCGAGCACGCCGCCGACCTACACGATTCGCGCGACGCCGATCACAGGCACCCAGCAAGTCCAGGATGGCGAGCTCACGCTTACGCACGCGGGCGCGAAGACACGCGCCGGCAACCCCGGATGGTAATGCGACGCGTCTCCGGCTTCACGCTGCCGGAAATCCTGATCGTCATCACGGTGCTCGTGGTGCTGTTGGGGATCGGGATGCCGAGCTTTGGCGATTTCGTGCGCAATCAGCGTGTGAAGACGGCGAGCTTCGACCTCTATTCCACCCTCGTCCACGCGCGCAGTGAAGCAATTACGCGCAACGCGAGCGTCACCGTCGCCCCGGTCAGCTCGGCCTGGACAAACGGCTGGACAGTGACCGACGCGGGCGGGACCGTAATTCGAACGGCCGGCGGGGTGTCCAATGTCAACATCACCGGTCCAGTCAACATCGTATTTCGCGGCAGCGGGCGGCTGAACGCCGCGAGCATGCCCACCTTCCAGCTCACGGCGAGCGGCAGCGGGATCACGAGCCGCTGCATCACTATCGACCTGAGCGGCAGGCCCACTACGAAGGCCACCACATGCTCATAGCCTCCAACCGGCGGCGCGCAGCCGGCGTCACGATGCTCGAGGTGCTGGTGGCGATCTTCATCCTGACCCTCGGTCTGCTCGGTACTGCCGCCATGCAATCCCAGATGCAGGCCACTCAGGTCGAGGCCTATCAACGCGCGCAGGCCATTGTGCTGCTGCAGGACATGGTCGACCGTGTGAATGCGAACCGCAAGAATGTCAGCGCGTACGTGACCGGGTCGCCTCTCGGCACGAGCTCGCAAGATTGCAGCGCGCTGACTGCGGGAGCCGACAGGGACAAGTGCGAATGGAACAATGCGCTGTTCGGCGCCGCAGAGCTCAAAGGCACCGAGACGCTTGGCGCAATGATCGGAGCGCGCGGCTGCATTACCAATCCCGTGACGACCATGCCGCGCGAGGTCGTCGTCGCCGTCGCCTGGCAGGGTTTGCGCCCGACCGTCGTTCCAGGCGGAACGGACTGCGGCCAGAATCTTTACGGCACGGACGATCGGCTGCGGCGCGCAATGGTCGCTCGCATCCTAATCGGCTGTCTGCAGAACGATCCCGCCACCGGAATTTGCGTAACGCCATGACCCAGCGCCGGCGCCAACTAGGTTTGTCGCTCATCGAGCTCATGATCTCGGTGACGCTTGGATTGTTAATCCTCTCAGGCGTACTGGTCGTGTTCGTGAATACGAGCGCAGCACGTAATGAGGTCGAACGCACGAGTCGCCAGATCGAAAATGGCCGCTACGCCTCCGAGCTTCTGACCGAAGACCTGCGCCTTGCCGGTTTCTACGGCGAGCTCATTGTGCCGGCGCTCCCCGTGCCGGGCGCGCTGCCGGGCGATCCGTGTTCGCTCACGCCGAGCGATTGGCGCGCGTGGATACCGATTCATCTGCAAGGGTACGACGACGCCGGATTCGTCTCGGCCAATTGCACGCTGCCAAACCTCCGGGCCAATACCGACGTTCTTGTGGTACGCCGTGCCCGCGCGTGTGTCGCCGGCTCCTCCGGCTGCGACGCGGTGGCGAGCGGCAAGCCGTATGTGCAGGTGTCGCTTTGCGCTGCCCAGGTGACGCCCAACTATAGGCTCGGTCTGGAAGGCTCGGAAACCTTCGATATGCAGAAACGCAGCTGCCTGACCACCGCGCTCGCCAACAAGCGCGAATACCTGGTACGCATCTATTTCATCGCCAACGACAACGGCGCCGGCCAGAACGTTCCGACCCTGAAGCGCCTCGAGCTCACC
>DASTDR010000122.1:0-18852 GCA_035710265.1 Gemmatimonadales bacterium
AACGGTTCTCGTTGGTGCAGGCCGACGTCTGTTTGTCGGTCTCGTTTCAGCGGCTGGAATCGCGTCGGGCTTCGACCAGGTTCGCTTCGATCCCGACGTGCAGGTCCAGGCAGCAGCGCCGGCCCCTGACGGCTCGATTCATGTCGTCGTCGCCCGTGACTCGACGGCGGGAGGGAGGCCAGTGGTCTCCGTGCTGGAATTGAGAGCCGCTCGGTAGAGAGGGCCCCTCGTGGGCTATCGCCTGTTGGCGGCGCGCGGCTCCGCGTTGATTCGACGCGGAATCAGCGGCCGACTGACGGCTTCCCCAGGTCGAGCACGATCTTTCTGGCGTAGAACGCCTCGGCATATCCTCCGGGCGCACGGCACTCCATGCCGCGCAACCGCATGAGCCCCATGAACGTTTCGGCCGAGAACCAGTGCTTGTTGCGCTGGCTGCCGAACGCGGCGTCCAGGTACTCGACCTTGCGCGCGCACGTCGGCAGCTCGAGTGGCACGAAGCAGTTGGGCGTCCCAAGGTCGCCGTCGTACTTCGGGATTTCGTACTCGAGGATCAGGTGACTTCGGAACGTGTTCCAGGTGAGATCGGACAAGACTCGATGGTCTTGATGGCGATCGTCTCGGTAATGCGTCAGGACGAGATCCGGCTTTGACGACTTCAGCTGCTCGAAGACACTCTTGATCTTCGCGCCGTTGAACGGAAAGAAGCCGTCACGAAACCTCTTGAGGAGGACGCGCTTGCGGCGTGCGCCGCGCAGGAACATCTCGGCGCTGCGACGTGCTTCCTTGTCGCGGCCCGCCGGCGCTGAAAACACGACCCAATCGACGTCGACGGTGTCGTGACTCGCGAGAAGCGAGAGCATCAGCCCGCCACAACCGATCTCGATATCGTCGGCGTGCGCGCCAAGACAAAGTACCTTCAGCCCAGAGGTCTGGGATCTCGGAAGGTCCAGCTGGTACATTGGCAGCGCTACGCGAACGACGTCGCCGGCGCCCGTGGCTCGACGGGCTCGCCGTTCCACACTTGCCACGGGGCCTTGCCCGACGCGTGAATCTCCTCGAGCTGCTGACGATCCTTGAACGTGTCCATCGACATCCAGAAACCGTCGTACTCGTACGCCGCGAGCCGGCGCGCCTGAATCAATCGCTGGAACGGTTCGACCACGAGCTCCTCGCCGTCTCGCATGTAGTCGAAGATCTCAGGCGTGAACGCGAAGAACCCGCCGTTGATTCTCGTCGGCGTCTTCCGCATCTCCTGAATGTCAGTCACGAGACCGCCGCTGCCGACCGACACGACGTGATAGCTCAGGGTGGGCCGGACGCTGACGAAACTCCCGACGGCGTTCGTCGATCGGAAGTGTTCGAGATGTGTGGGCAGGTGTAGATTCGTCAAGCCGTCGCTGTAGTTCGCGAGGAACTCCGGCTCGTCGCGCACGTGCTTCTCTACTGCCTTGAGCCGCTGACCGATATTCGAGGTGGCGCCCGTCTCGACAAACGTGATCTTCCAATCGTGGATGTCGCTGCCCATCAGGTCGAGCTTCTTTCCACCCTCGGACAGGACGAAGTCGTTGGACACGCACTCGCTGTAGTTCAGGAAGTAGTTCTTGATGACATCGCCGCGGTAGCCCAGACACAGGATGAAGTCCTTGTGACCATAATGAGCGTAGTACTTCATCACGTGCCACATGATGGGGCGATAGCCGATCGCGACCATCGGCTTGGGCATGCTCTCGTCGGCGTCGCGAATCCGCATGCCGAGACCACCGCAGAAGAGTACGACCTTCATGCCACATCCACCGTGGCGCGGCGACGAAGCGCTGCATCCACCTGTCCTGAGCTGAGTAGCGACTGTATGCGCGGCAGACGAACGTACTTCGCGAACATCTCCCTCGTGAGTCCGTGCTTGACAAAGGCCGTGTACAGCTCCTCGACGCCTCGACGCACTGTCCACTCCGTCCGGAAGCCAGGGACGTGCACGGCGATCTTGTCGCAGCTCACTCGGTAGCACCTCGGGTCGGGCCCTCCGCCCTCCTGATACCTGACGGTGCAGCCTGGAACGACTTCCTGGACGATCGACGCGATGTCGCGAATCTGATAGTTCTCTCCGCTGCCGCCGACGTTGAAGGCCTGGTTGTGAATGGCGGCGCGCGGCGCCTCCAGCACGGCCAGGAACGCTCGCGAGATGTCCTGCACATGAACGAGCGGGCGCCACGGCGTACCGTCGCTCTGAATCAGGATTTCGCCCGTGGTGTATGCGACGCCAACGAGGTTGTTGACGACGATGTCGGCTCGCAGACGAGGGGAAACGCCAAACGCCGTTGCGTTGCGGAGAAACGTCGGACTGAAGTTCTCGTCCGCCAGTGCCGCGACATCCCGTTCAACGAGCACTTTCGACGTCCCGTACGCGGTGATGGGATTGAACGCGGCTGTCTCGTCGAGCATCGCGTCGCCAGCGGCGCCATAGAGGCTGCAGGAAGAAGCGAAGAGGTATCGCGCCACGCCCGCAGCCTTGGCTGCTTTCGCGAGCGAGACACTCCCGTGATGGTTGATGTCGTAGGTGCAGGACTCGTCCAGACAGCCCAGAGGGTCGTTCGACAAGGCCGCAAGATGGACGATGGCGTCGAAACCCGCGAGGTCGGCCGGAACTACGTCGCGGATATCCTTCCGGATCGACGGAACGACCGGGGCCGGGGCGCCGAAGTCGCAGCCTTCATAAAAATACGTGTCAAGGCCCGTAACTGCATGCCCTGCTCGCTGGAGCACCTCGACCATGACGGAGCCAATGTACCCTGCGTGTCCCGTTACCAGTACCTTCATTCCACCTCGTCCGAAACGCGTGAACGCGCTGAGAAAACGACAGTTCCCACACCTGCGGTTGACGAAGGATCAGCAAGGAACTGGCCAGCCCGACCAGGAGAGGTCCGCGAAGCCTCGAAACAGCGCGGCGGGGTGAGCTTCCAAGCCTCAGCCGATCGGAACGGACTTCAAGTCTCTGTGCAAAGTCCGCTGAAGTGCAGACAAACATCTGGGATTCCGGCGAGTACGAGGGACCGCTCCGAGCGGGCCATACGCACAATCGCACACGGTTCTACCCGAGAAATGGCCTCAAATGGACCTCGAGAGATACCCTGCGGATGGCGAGAGCCTTGCTGGGATCTGGTGAGATCTCACCGCATGATTTTCACGGAAACCGCTCTTCGGGGGGCCTTCATCATCGACGTGGAGCGCAGGGAAGACGAGCGCGGGTTTTTCGCTCGCGCCTTCTGCCAGCACGAGTTTGCGGCCCACGGACTCAAACCGGTCATCGCTCAGGCGAATATCGGGTTCAATCGCCGTAAAGGCACCGTTCGAGGCATGCACTTTCAGTATCCGCCCGCGGCCGAGACGAAACTCGTTCGGTGCAGCCGCGGCGCGATTCTCGACATCATCGTCGACTTGCGGCCCGAGTCTCCTACGTACCTGCAGCACATCAGCGTCGAGCTCTCGGCAGACAATCACCGCGGAATCCTGGTGCCGGAGCGATTCGGGCACGGATACCAGGCGCTCGAGGACAACACTGAGACCACGTATCACGTGGGTGAGTTCTACACGCCGGGCTCCGAAGGAGGCCTTCGGTACGACGATCCCGCGCTGAAACTGACATGGCCTTTGCCGGTAACCGTCATCTCTGCAAAGGATCTGCAGTGGAAGCCGCTGTCGGAGATTGAGTCCTCGTTGAAGTCACGGATGACGGTCGAAGCGGGGGCAGTCCGATGATTCTCGTTGACACAGCGCTTCGCGCTCGAGCGGCCGAAGGCAAGCCCATTCGCGTTGGCATGATCGGCGCCGGGTTCATGGCCAAAGGGGTCATGAACCAGATCATCAACAGCGTTCCAGGCATGCGGATCGCTGCCGTCTACAACCGCCATCTCGCAAGAGCCATCGCCGCCTATTCGTACGTCGACGAATCCTTGGCCCCGCGAATCGCCGAAACGCAGCGCGACCTGGACGACGCGGTCGAGAGGGGACAGCCGGTGGTCACCGAGAACGCGTTCCTCGTCGCGCGTTCTCCTCATGTGGACGTGCTGCTCGAAACGACCGGTTCAGTCGAATTCGGCGCGAACGTCGTCATGGAAGCGTTCAAGCACGGCAAGGACGTCGTGCTGATGAATGCGGAGCTCGACGCCACGATCGGCCCGATTCTCCAGGTGTACGCCGAAAAGCATGGCGTGATCATGTCTGCGTGCGACGGCGACGAACCCGGGGTGCAGATCAACCTGTACCGCTGGGTTTGTGGGCTTGGCCTCATTCCTCGAGTCATCGGCAACATCAAGGGTCTTCAGGACCGCTATCGCAACCCCACGACGCAGAAAGGATTCGCCGAGAAGTGGGGGCAGAATCCGGCGATGGTCACGAGCTTCGCCGATGGGTCGAAGATCAGCTTCGAGCAGGCCATCGTCGCCAACGCGACCGGCTTCGTCGTCAAGTCTCGCGGTATGTCCAGGGGCATGGATTACCGCGACGACGTGATGAACATCGGGAAACTGTACGACATCGATGAGGTGCGCAGCCTGGGCGGGATTATCGACTACGTCGTCGGCACGCCTCTGACGAAGGTCTACGTGCTCGCGGAACACACAGACCCGAAGCAGCGGCACTACCTCAATCTGTACAAGATGGGAGAGGGACCGCTCTACTCGTTCTTCACTCCGTATCATCTCGTCCACTTCGAAGTGCCGAACGCGATTGCGAGAGTCGTCCTGTTTCGCGACTCAATCGCGAAGCCGCTCGCCGGCCCCGTTGTCGAGGTGTGCGCCGTCGCGAAGCGTGACTTGAAGGCTGGCGAGGTGCTGGATGAGTACGGCAACTACATGACGTACGGAGAGGCCGTCAACTCACCTGAAATGCGTCGAGAGCGTTACTTGCCCGAAGGGCTCGTGGAGGGATGCATCCTGAAGAAGGACATTCCCAAAGACGGCGTGCTGACCTACGACGACGTGGAGCTTCCGGGCGGCCGCCTGGCGGACAGACTGCGCGACGAACAGTACGCGTATTTCACGCAACCCGAGCTCGCTCCTGTCGGTCGTTAGTCTCGCCTCGGCTGCTTCTACGCGTCGGACCAGTAATGGGCCGTTCTCTCGCTCCCAGCGCGCGCAGGACAGCAGGCGCCGTACACCTCGCCAGCGCCCCGTTCCCGGCGCCAGCATAGTGCTTTCCACTGGAAACCCTCCTGGCCGCCGCCGGTACCTCCGCCAGGCACGGCTCGGGACTCACCAGCGGGACCGAGGCGCGGGCGATTGCCTCGAACGCCAGGCGGTTGTCACCGTCGTCATCGGGCAGGAACACGAGGATCGGGGTGGCGCCGTCCTCTTCGATCGCCTCAACGAGACTGGCGAGGAGTCGAGCGTTCAATTCCACTGCGCTGCTCCAGTCTTTCATGCCACTCAGCTGGGCGGTCGCCGGCTCGACGACCCCCGGACGAAAGCGTGAAGTCAGTAACCGGATGACGAAGGGCGTCCGGTCGGAGCGGAAGCGCCAGTCTTCGGCTCGAATGGTCAGATCGTAGTCCAGGTACGGCAGCTCCTTCAGCCCGGCTGTCCCCAGAATCTCGAGTGGCGTGCTCAAAGGCGCGTTCAGCAGGCGAAGTTCGCCTCCCTCGATCACAAATCTGGGCTTAACCACGTACCCGGGCCACCCGAGCCCAACGAACGGATAAACCGATAGGCTGCGGACGAGATCGTGTTGAATGAACCCGACGACTACGGCCTTCGGCTTCCAGGGACGCACGTCGCGCTTGTAGCGCAGGTACATCTGGTCGACACCGTAGCCATCGACCCCGAAATTGAGCACCTGCGCGCCGTCGCCAAGAAGCTCCTGCAGATAATGGCCCCACGATTCCCGAAAGGGCACTTCGAGCGAGAAAGCGTTCGAGTCTCCGATGAGGGCAACTGTGTCCCGCTGCGGTTCGCGACTGAATCGCTGGTCCGGCCCAGGGCTCCGAATTCCCTCGGCGCTGCTGAAATACAACCCGCCAGCACTTCTGCGGTTGGCTCCGACCGTCCATCCGAGCTCTGGATCGTATACGAAGTACGAGAGATACGAGGCCTCGGCGGAGTCTAGTCGGCCGAGGACGTCGCGGCTTCCGTTAGTCAGCTCGCTCCACGTAGGCACCAACTGAACTCTGCCGACCACGATTCCGACGGCGTCTTGTCTTGCAAGCGCCCGCATCAGACCTTCTGACGCGATGAGCGCGAGTCCAACGGTGATGACGTTCGCCGAGAGGCCCAACAGAAGCGCGCGTCGTCTGGGAGCCTTGCAGGACCACACGATCAAAAGGACGATCCCGAGGGAGGCGAGCAATCCGAAGCCGCCCCCAACAACAGCCAGCCAGGCCTTCGAGAGCAGCGCCGGAGTCTGACCAGCCGGTGTTCTCCTGGCACCCAAGAGCACCAGCAGTGCACACACCTCGGCGGTAAAGAGTGCAAGGCAGATGCGGCCGGCTGCCGTTTCGACTGAGCCCGGCGTTTTTGGCCCTCGGGCGTTGCCTGGACGACTCGCGACGCAGTATCCTTCCGCATCCGCACGCCCACTGTCATTTTTCACGCGGTCCAACCGTCTACCTCAGTCGGGTCTCAACGTCGTCTTCATTCTGCGGTTCATGAGCGTCGGGCCGGTCGCCCAATCCCATGGAAGACCTGAAGTCGCGAGCCCTTCGGGGCGGATTCGCGAGGATGTGCGCCCAGGCGGCGAACTTCGTGCTGCGCGTTGGCTCGCTGATGGTCCTCGCCCGGCTCTTGACGCCAAGGGAGTATGGCCTCTTCGGCATGGTGACCGCCATCACCGGCGTGTTCGCCCTCTTTCGGGACGCCGGACTCTCGACTGTGACGATCCAGCGTCCGACAATCAGCGACGGTCAGTTATCCGCGCTCTTCTGGTTGAACCTGCTCGTCGGTCTCCTGCTCGCGCTGCTGTGCGTCGGGGCGGCGCCGCTGCTCGTCGCATTCTACGGGGAGCCTCAGCTCTTCTGGGTCACCATCGTCACCGGCTGTGCGTTCCCGCTCAACGCAGCCGGCATACAGCATTCAGCTCTGCTGCAGCGCCACATGCGTTTCGGAGCACTCGCGGCGATCGACGTCGCGGCGCAGATTTGCAGCGTGACGATGGGCATCGCGATGGCACTCCTCGGCTTCGGATACTGGGCTCTGGTCGCCGCTGCTCTCACCCTGCCGGCCGTCACGACTACCGGCACCTGGTCGGCCACTCGCTGGGTTCCTGGAAGACCTCGTGGCGAAGGCGAGATCGGCTCGATGATACGGTTCGGAGGTACGCTAACCCTCAACAGCCTTGTCGTCTACGTCGCCTACAACGTCGATAAACTCCTGATCGGCCGCGTCTGGGGGGCTGACGCGTTGGGGCTGTACGGGCGTGCCTATCAGCTCGTCAACATCCCGACGGAAAACCTGAATTCGGCTGTCGGGGGCGTCGCCGTGTCCGCGCTTTCCCGCCTTCAGGACGACCCCGGACGCTTCAAGAACTACTTTCTCAGAGCCTACTCGCTGGTTCTGGCGATGACGATCCCGGTGACGACGGCCTGCGCGTGCTTTGCGGAGGACATTATCGTTGTCGTGCTCGGGCAACAGTGGACGAACGCCGCAGGTGTCTTTACGATTCTGGCTCCGACCATCGTGGCCTTCGGCGTGCTCAACCCGATGGTGTGGCTGCTCTTCTCCACGGGGCGCGTGAGCCGCAGCCTTCACATGGCTCTCGTTATCGCCCCGACTGTCATCTTGGGATACGTCATCGGGCTGCCCTATGGACCGCTCGGCGTGGCACTCGGCTATTCCGCTGCCATGACGATCCTGATCGCCCCCATGATTACGTGGGGCCTGCGCGACACGGGAATCACAGTCCGGGGGTACGTCGCCGTGCTGGGACCACCGTTCCTGTCGTCTCTCTGCGGCGCGGCGGTGGGACTCGTCGTCGGTCGATTGATCGCGGATGCCCTACCCGCGCCTCAGCGACTCGCTCTGGAGGTCGGGGTCCTGAGCGTCACCTACGTTATCGTCCTGCTCTCGGTTGGCGGTCAGCGCTCCTTCTACTACGACCTGGCACGCGACCTCCTGACGTCCTGGAGGCGCCAAGACAGGCCCCACCCGTCGCGTTCGGATGCCGGCTCGTAACTGCTGCCCGGGCTCAACCGCTGAAAGCGCGCCTGATGGTGCGCAGGGCATCCCGCGGCGACCACACGCTCGCGCCAACTTCCCGGAGCGCCGCGTCAATCAACTCGATCATCCCGACGTTCAGACC
Organism: Gemmatimonadales bacterium; assembly: GCA_035710265.1. GTDB lineage: Bacteria > Gemmatimonadota > Gemmatimonadetes > Gemmatimonadales > GWC2-71-9 > 20CM-2-65-7. The sequence goes on from DASTDR010000122.1 coordinate 8,284, forward strand.
GAACTCTGCCCGACGTGAAGCCTGGTACTGCCACACTTCCCGATCCCACAGCTTGACACGAGCCCTGAACAGCCATCGCAGATAGTCCATGCGGCGAGACCGGCTCAACGCTTCCAGCTCAGGTGACCGCAGAAACGATCGGCCGTACCGTTCGAGAATGACCAGGGATTCGAGGCCCCGTGAGCCCATCCTGTCGCTGAAGGTCGCGCTCAGCGTGGCCTCGTGCTCCCGTGTGAGAGTCAGGACCTGATGCACGAAGGCGTAGGCCTGACCCTCCTTGAGGAGTCGAACGAACAGCTCGGTATCGGCGTGGTAGAAGCTCTCGTCGAAGATCGGCCCGTCCGCCGGAAGCGCCTCGCGGCGTATCAGGTGGTTCGACGGCGATCCCAGTACTCCGAGGTGGCCCTGGAAGAAGAGTTTACAGGCCTCCCTGCCGTCAATCACACGGTCCGGAAAGGGCGGTCCATCGACCACGGCACGGTTGCCATGAATCTTGTACGACGCGACGAGCGCGATCGCGGGGCTGGATTCGGCCACCTCCACCATGAGCTTCAGGCAGTCCGGAAACAGGAGGTCGTCGGCAGCGAGGTACTTGAGGTACCGCGTGCCCGGAGTGGCCAAGCCGCCGACGCGGTTGAAGTTGGCGTTGACGGGTACGGTCGTCGGATTCCGATGGACCCGAATCCGACTGTCGCTGCGGGCGAATCGGGCCGCAATCTCCGGCGTACGATCCGTGCTGCCGTTGTCCAGAATCACGTATTCGAAGTCGCCGTAGGTCTGCGACAACACGCTTTCGATGCATTGCTGCAGGTACCGCTCACCGTTGTAGACGGGCGTCAGCACGCTCACAGTCGGCAGTGTCGTCGAGCCCTCGCCGATCACGGTTCCTCGACCCTGGTCAGCCAGATTTCACGCCAGTACGGATACAACTGTCTGGGGCAGAACATCCGGCTCGAGGAGCGATAGCCGCTGCAGGTCACACCATCGAGAATCAGACACGGATTCGACATCGTGAGAAGCCGGCCCGTCTTCTCGTCAACGATTCGCTCGACGCGGCTCAGCACGCGATAGACGCCCTTCCCACAGTGCGGCAGCATCTCGACGTCGAACACCAGTCCCCGATTCCGGTTGTCCGCCCCGAGGGTCTGCATGATTTCCTGCTTCGACCGCACCCGGACGAGGTCCCCAGGCTGGAGCTGCAAGTGCGCAGTCGGCGTTCGCCCGGCAGCCGTACCATGGACGTCCGAATACCGGCGGCCAAACCAGAGCCCGCAGAACGCGTTGAACATTGCAAGGGCGCCGTATCGAACCAGGTCGCCGAGCCCGACGTTGCCCGACGTCAGATCCTCGATATACAGGCGCGGGTCCCACCGGCCGCGGCGCCGCACCGGTGTTGTGAAGGCGTGGAGGTCAGTCGCCTGGCATCTGAACCGCTCCGGCTGAACGCTTTCGGGTGGCACGCGTGTTCCCGAGAGCAGCGTCGCCCAGTGGGACTCATGCGAACCCACATCCGTCGAAGGCCTCGCCGGAGACGCTGCAGGAACCCGTTCGAGCCATGCTTCCTTCCAGAAGATGAGACACGCCGCCTGGCAGCCGGCGTGCCCCGCGCCATCGCATCGCAGCCCTTCCAGGTGAACGGTGTCTTTCAGGCGTCGAATCGAATAGTGCGCCACCGTGTCACACGTCTTGTGAGCCACTTTCAGAACCCGATACCGCCTGCCGCAGTACTTCAGCATCTCCGGCATGAACGGGAGCCCGTCCAGGGACTGCCTTGCGTCCAGTGTGGTCAAGATCTCATCGGCCGGTCGGACCGAGACCCACTCGCCGGCGCGGAGGTTCAGCTTCGGGAACCGCCCGACAGAAGAGGTAGAGTTCATCGCTTCAGAACTGCCAATACAAGAATTCGCTGGGCGCGGACAGCCGCGACAGCCCGGCCACTCCGACCGCCGCCACGACGACAGCCCACGCCAGCGACGGCTGCCACTTTGGCGAGCGGTCGACAGCGGCTGGTTCCCAGTTGACCGCCGGATCGTGCTGGCGCAGCATTCGCAGAGTGTTGGGCAGGCCGAGGGCAATCGCCGACAGAAGCACAATCCACGCAGCCAATCTGACGAACGGCAGATCGAAGCCGAGGCCCTCCGTGACGCCCGCCTGTTGCAACCACGGCGTGAGAGGGCCAAGGGCAGCGTAGATGCGTTCCGGCAGCGCGATGCCGTTCAATCCCGCCATCCCTCCGATCAACTCCGTCGCCACGGCAATCGTCGGCGCCCGGAAGATCGCCATCGACACCACCACGCACAACAGCGTCACGACGGTCCCGATCGGCCGGGTGTACGCCGCGCGCGCCGTCCACGCGGCTGGCGCCACGCGCCTCCACGCGTGGTTCACGACGATGAACACACCGTGCAGCACGCCCCACAGGACGAATGGGTATCCGGCCCCGTGCCAGACGCCGGACAGGAACATCGTCAGCAACGTCGGCAACAGGAGGAGCTCGACGAAGGCGCCGGCCGTCGGCCTCTCCCGGTAACCAGGGAGCCCTCGCGCCAGACGCCGTCTCGTCAGCCAGACAAGCAGCGGGTTGTAGACGTACGCCGTGAGAAACCGCGTCAGCGTCATGTGCCAGCGGGACCAGAACTCGATGATGCTCGAGGCCTTGAGAGGCGAATCGAAGTTGGGCGGAAGTCGGATGCCGAATACCCGGGCACTGCCCAGCGCCATGTCCGTGTACCCGGAGAAGTCGAAGTAGATCTGCAGCGTGAATCCGGCAGCCGCCATCCAGGCCGGAAGAAGCGACAGCGCCCCCCCGGCCGACGCCTGGTCGTAGATGGATGAGACGAACGGGGCGATCCCATCGGCCAGGACCAGCTTCTTGAAGAGACCGAATAGAAAGAGCGTCACGCCCACAGACAGGTTCTCGCGGTCGACGATGCATGTGAAGCGATGAAACTGCGGCAGCAACTCGCGGTAGTGCACGATCGGCCCGGCAATCAGCTGCGGAAAGAACAGGACGAACAGACAGTAGTCCTCGAACGAAATGTGCTCGACACGTCCGCCGTGGGCGTCGACCAGGAGCGCGATCTTCTGGAACGTGATGAAGGAAATACCCAGAGGGAGAATGATCTGGCTCAGCACGAACTCCGTGCCGAACACATCGTTGCTCACCGTTGCGGCGAAGTTCGCGTACTTGAAGTACCCGAGAAACGCCACGTTGAACACGATGCCCAGCACGAGACACATCGTGGCCGAACGGCGATCGTCCTTGCCGTTCGCCTGGAGGATCGCCCGGGCCAGGCCGTAGTTGATCAGAATCGCCGGCACGATGATGACGACATTGAACGGCCGCCACCAGGCGTAGAAGAAGAGCGATGACAGCGTGAGCCAGCGAAGTGCCCATACCCGCGACGTCCTGCCAAGGAGGAAGAAGATCACCGCGACCACCGGCAGAAAACCGAGGATGAACTCGTACGAATTGAACAGCATGCCGCTAGACCGCGACGCCGGTGATCACACCAGGTCCCGTCACTCGTTCGGTCCTGGAACGGATGCCCCGTCCAGACACATGCGTATCTGCGGACCAGCGGCCTCGAAGAACGCCCGCGACCAGCGCTCGGCGCTCGCTGTGTCCAAGTGCGACTCGTCGAACGTTGTCAGATCCGCCAACTCAGGCACAACGAGATTCCGTCCCAGCCGCGAGGCGACGGCCCGCACTGTCCCGATGGGTGTGTTCACGGTCGGAATCGTCGTCAGAATCTGGCACTCCGCGCGGGCCGGCAGCGCCGAGAGGAAGCGCTCTCCCGACTTGGCGTAGGCCTCCACGGTGCGCTGGTCGACCATATCGTCGTACGACACCGCAGCGCTCCTGAACACCCTCTCCCCCCCTGCCAGTCGCCAGGCACCCGTCGCGCGTGACCGGAAGAAGGCGGGGTCGCGATTGCACACCATCGGCACGGGTGAACAGACAGTCGTGTGTACGGTCTGCCAGAAGCGTTTTCGCCGGTATCGCGCCGGCGCGGAACTGTCCTGCATCACGGTGCGCGCCGGTGGTGTTTCCTCCTCCTCGAAGAAGAGATCCAAATTGATGACATAGACCTGCGCCTTCGGCTGCAACCGTTGGATCAGCGGCCCGGCAAATCGATAGTTTCCGTTGTAGGCGAAGCCGAGAAGGTAATAGTCCTCACCGGCTGACTCGAACCAAGCGTCGGTCAAGGGCGACGACAGACCGAACTGCATCCGGCTGTTGCCGAGAAAGAGTACGTCGGCCTCCGCGGCGGCGCTGAGAGCGTTTGGTTCCAGTCCGAACCAGAAGGCGCCGTAGTCGTAGTCGCCGTAGCCTCCTGCGTCACAGTAGGCAAGGTAGCGGTCGGCTCCGTACCCCGACACCGGGCATGCGAAAAGGCTCTGTCCCCAGCAACCGTAAACGGACACGCCGAGCGTCACCGTCAACACTATGGAGAGGAACAGTCCCGGTCGTCTGTCGAGCAACGCCCAGCGGGTTCTCGACTCGGTCTCTGGCGTCGGCGGTGTTTGCACGTCCCGCTACAGCCCGAATACGAACACGGTCCGGCCAGCGACCACGGCCAAAGCCTGTCGGCCGTGCCGGGTGAACGAGATGGGTGGTGCCTCAGTCTCGCCACCCAGGGGCACGGTCCACCGCTCAGTCCCTGTAGCGGATTCGAGGGCAAACAGGAAGCCGCCCGTTGCCCCGAAAACGAGGCCGCCTCGAGTGGCGAGCAGCCCGCTGTAGCCAACGTCTTCGGGGTAGCGTGGGAAGTACTCCCATCGCTTCATGCCGGTCGTGGCATCAAGCGCCCGGACAACGTGCGTCGCCGTCGTGGCCATTGCGGCGCTCCCCAAGTATCGGCCGCTGGCACCCCGACGTGGCGCAGGCGTGTTGGTGTAGACGGTCTCCCCCTCGGTCGCCGGGACGAACACCAGCCCACGGTCGGGGTCGAACGCCGAATTCTGCCAGTTCGCGGCCCCATTTCTGCCCGGCTTGGTCAAGCGGCCCTGGGCCGAAGGTCCTCCGTTTTCAACCAGAACCGGTCGTCCGCCGGAATCCAGGCCGCGGGCCCAGTTCAGGTCGATGAAAGGAACACCGGCCACGAACCCCCCAGTGACTCGATCGAGCACGTAATAGAACCCGTTTCGGTTCGGCCAGCAAATCACCCGTCGGGCGCGTCCATCGATCGTGACGTTTGCCAGGATTGGCGTCTGAGCCGAGTCCCAGTCGTGCTCGTCGTGCGGCGTGAACTGGAAATGCCAAGCGAGCCGTCCCGAGTCCGCGTGAAGGGCGACGACGCTATTGGTGAACAGGTTGTCACCCGGGCGTACGTGCCCGGCGAAGGGGGGCGCTGGATTCCCAACGCCCCAGTACACAAGATTCAGGGAAGGGTCATAGCTGCCGGTGACCCACGTCGACCCGCCACCGGTTCTCCAGGCCTCGTTCTCCCACGTTTCGTGGCCAGTCTCGTCCGGGCCAGGAATCGTGTTGAACCGCCACTGGCGCTCGCCGGTTGCCGGATCGTACGCGTCCAGGATGCCCCGGATCCCGTACTCTGCACCGGCCGTCCCGATCACGACCGACCGGCCGCTCACCAGCGGCGCGCCGGTGATGGTGTAGCCGTCGCGCGGATCCGCCACCATCGTTTCCCACAGCAGCTCGCCGGTGTTCGCGTTGAGTGCCACCAGGTGTCCATCCAGCGTGCCCAGAAACAACGAATCGCCGAGAATCGCGGCACCGCGATTGACCTGTCCGCAGCAGAGTGACAGGTCCGACGGCAGACTGCGGCTGTAGGTCCACACAATGACACCCGAATCGACGTCCAGAGCCATGACGGTGGACGGGGGCAGCGTGATGTACATCATCCCGTCGGCGACCAGCGGCGTGCTCTCGATTCCGGCACCGCTGAACTGGCGGCTCCACAGCAGCCGCAATTGCGAGACGTTCGCTGGCGTGACCTCGGCCAGCGTCGAGTACCGCTGCCCGTCAACCGAGCCGGAGTGTGTAGGCCATTCGTCAGCCGTCCCGGCCGTCATCTCGAGCTGCCGCGCGGCCACGTTGACGTGTGGCGTCGAGCCCTGCCGTCGGCGCGTCCGGGCGGTCTGCAGGTCCCTCAAGTACGCGACCACCTGCCATCGCTCCAGGGCCGTGATGGCAGGTGCGGCCATCCCTGCTGCCGGAATGCCGTTCCGCAGGACCTTGTAGATGGCGAGATCGCTGTCGCCTCGACTGTAGCCGGGCTGGTCCAAGGCAGGGGCCTTCCGGCCAGGCCCAGGCCTGCCGTGGCATTCGGCGCAGTGCTCCGCGAAAACGCGCGACCCAAGTGCCACGTCTTCGTCAGTCGTGTGCGGGCTCAGCAGGCTCCCGTCGAGGCTGACGCCGTTTCGAACGAAGTTCTCCAGTCCGAATCCGCCGCGTGTGTTGGCCATCTCCCACAGTTCCGGCCATGACAGATCTGGCACCTGGCCCCCGGCCTTGCGCGCAAGGAGCCGGAGCCGCCACGAGACGGAATTCCGCCAACCGTCGTCGGAAGCGACGAAGGACGTCGAGTAGCCATAGTAGGAAGCGACTGCGGTGAGAGTCAGCGCGGTGCACGCCGCGAAAAGCAGCACGTTGCGCGCGCGTCTGGGCAACGATCTGCCGGACCTGCTCTGGACAGATCGATCGTGACGAGATCTCGGCGAACCCCTCCCGATCATGGCCTACTGACCTCCAGCGGACCCTCCGGACCGAAAAGGCAGTATGTAGAATCGATAGTACTGAAGCTTCATGAACTGAAGCGCAACGTCCTGCACGCCATGCCAGGTCTGGGTCCACGTGTCAGGTGTCCGCGTGCCTTCGACCGGTACGCAGCGGGTGGCTACGCCGGCCGGCTCCAGCACGGCTCGGTAGATCAGCATCGACCGTTCGCTGCGAAACCTCTGTGCCACAACGGCAACCGACCTGATCTCGTGTTCGGTCAAATACTGTCTGAGCTGCAGGGCGACATTCAGGGAAATCGGCTCGGCCTCCACGACCGGCACCACTTCGATATCACCAACTCGCGAGAGGCGGGCGAGTAACTCGACGAACGTCGCTGACAGATTCTCCGTCGCGCCGGGGCGCGAAACGATATTGGGGACGAGCACACGCGCACCGACGCCGGCCTCCCGAAGTCTCCGTGCACGTTCGAACGGCAGGTAATTCGACTCCAGCTCGTCGATCAGGATGGCGTCCACGACATCAACGCCATTCGCCTCAGTACAAACCAGGCTCTCGGCAACCAGCCGAGCCCACGTCGGCTCCGTGGCGTAGACGGTCATGCACAACAGGGCGATCGAGACGGCCCTGAAGGCCCACGTCGTCTTCCAGACCTCTCGCCGGACGACGACATACCGCAGCCAACGGCCTTCGGGCCTCAGATCCTGTCTCCGAGAATGCGTCCCCGCAGGAACGCCCTCAGGCGCCTCATCTGGTCTTTTCGCTGGAACGCGATCAGGTCCTTGCTGATCGGCCGTTTCATCCGCCGGATCATGGCCGTGAAGTAACCGGCCGACAGCGCGATGCCGCCGGTGACGTACGGCCGCCTCGTGAGCTGGTAGATGGACCGACACACCTGCCAAAGCGGGTGGAAGCCCAACCGGTACGCGCGTTCGCCGAGCCTGAAGAACGCGACGACCTTCAGCCGGTGGTTCGCTGATCCCATCGGCCGGAGGTGGATGGACCGCATCTGGGTGAACGTCTGTGTACGCCAGCCGGCCATTCGCGCGCTCAGCACGGCGACGACATCGATCCCGCCGCCTTCGAGCGGCTGGTATCCACCTATCTGCTCGAAGCAGGCCCGTCGAAACAGCTGGCAGGCCCCGGAGACGTGATCGAGACTGCTGAAGCGATAGTCGTAGACCTTCCCGCCTTCATCGAACGGCGTGCCCGCAAGGCCAAGCTTCGGGTCTTCCTCGAATCGGTCGAGCAGGTACTTGAAATACTCCGGGGCGAGCGCGACGTCCGCATCGAGGCTCCCGATGACGTCGTATTGCAGGTGCGCGAGGCGCGACCGCCCTTCGTTGAACGCGCCGACCTTGCCCGCGAAGTCCCGGCTGCGCCGCTCCGGCATCCGAACGAGCTCGATCCACGAATGTGCCGCGGCCGCACGCTTCCCGATGTCGTCCGTCCGGTCCGTCGAGCCGTCACTGACGATCACCCATCGAAGCGGCTTCATCGTCTGCGAGACGACCGACTCGATGGTCCGCTCGAGGTACTCCTCCTCGTTGCGCGCCGGAGTGACGAGCACGTACCGGAGCGAGTGTGCCGCGGCCGTCACCCTCGAGCTCCCACCAGGTTCGCCGCCACCTCAACGGTCGATGGCCGTCGCAGCCTGAGCAGCAGATGCGACAGCGCCTTGAATATCGTTCCCTGGGCCCAGTGCAGCATCGGCGTTCTCGCCATCGTCCAGCCGAGATCGCGATAGTAGAAGTGACCGTCCGGGTCCTGCATGTGATCGATCGTCCAGCCGGCGACCTTGAGCGCCAGCGGCAGGGCGTCGGGATCGTCGTCGGCAAAGAACGTGAGCGTATCGATCGCCTGCCCTGCGCACTGGCTGTCGGTCGGATACGTCGCGGTGTCGTAGTACCGGGGTCGGCCGTCGGGCTCGAAGAAATGCTGCTTGAAGTACTCGAAGCCCTTCTGGAGGTTGTCGGTGAAACTCGAGTCCCCGGACGCCGAGATGTACCGTTTCAGGCAATCGAGGTTGTATCCGGTGTGGAAGTTGTCGTTCCACTGATACTTCGGCGCCGCGCCGTACATCCAGGCACCGTCAGCGCGCTGACGCGAGCAACTGTACAGCATCGCCTCGCGTGCGGCTTCGGCCGCCGCGGCATTTCCCGTCAGCGCGTCTGCTTGCGCGAGGAACGCTCCGGCCAGCATGTTGGAGTTGTGGATGGAATTCTGCTTGAACGCGACGTAGCTGATGCACGTGCCGGACGCTGTCTTCTCACGAGGCAGTCGCAGCAGCCACGCCGCAATGCTGTCGATGATCTCCAGGTAGCGCGCCTCGCCGAACACGGCGTGTGCTTCGATGAAGGCCTGGCCGATAAGGGCCGTCCAGGGCACGATCGGCTCCAGGGCCGGCGTCTTGCCGCCGCGCGTGCAGAACGGAAAATGATTGCCCCACGCGTACTCCGGGTAGTTGGGCGACTTGTTGTCGATCACCCAGTCGAGGCAGTGTTTCGCGCGGGACGCGTAGGACGGCTCGCCCGTGCCCGCGTACAACTTCAGGTAGCCCCACGCCATGTAGCCCATCCCCTTGGTGGAGACGTGCGGCTTGATGCCGAGAAGCGGACGGAGATTGAGAGGCGATCGATAGACCGCCTGCCCCAGTATCCGCTCCAGCATGAGGACGTCGAAGGTGAGGGCGTGGAGATACGAGAGGTTGCCGTCACCCGGATCGTACGCGCGGTAGCCGTGGTCCTCGACCCACTTGGCGACTGCATCGGCGCTCCGCTGGAGCTTGTCTATCCCGCCGGGAGGAAGGGCATCCATCAGCATCACTTCATCGAACGCATCAGCCTGTCGGCGTAGTGGAGGACGTGTCGATTGCGGCTCACGTAATCGTCCCGCATCTCGGACAGGTAGCGCCGGGCCAGAACACGGCCGCGGTACCGCAGGCTCTCGGCCGGCAGGTCATCGTGCCGTGCCTCGTGGTGCTCGACGCGAACCCGGACCGGAGACGACGCGGGAGCCTCGAACTGAAACCGCACCTGGCGAGCGTCCTGCTCCCACGGCCGATCCCGCCCGTCGCAGGTCACGCGGCCGATGGCGGCACTGGACGGCGCCCGCGTGACAACGACCGTCTCGGGGCGCGGCGAGGTGTTGTGCAGGACCATCTCGTTCGCGAACATCCGAACGTGGCGGACACCAGGGGAGGTTTGGTGGGAGAGGTAGCTGTCGTGAATCACCTCTTCGAGACTGCCCCACCGGAGCGGTTGCGCCAGGGCATTCAGGCGGCCGATGAACGCGAGCAACTCCTGCGCGCCCCCGCTGAACACGTCATGGTGCCCAACGAGCAGGCACGGCTTGCCGAGAAGCGTGTCGAACGCGACGTTTTCGATCCCGTGAGACAGGTAGCGACGCGTGAAGATCGGGAAGCCGCCGTACTTCGTGATCGCAACCTGCCAGAGCTCCCGCACCTCCGTACGCGGCGCGTCGTCGCCGACAGGATGCACATCGGTGTTGACGGCCGCGACGAAACGGCTGCGCTGGAGCGCCAGCGCCGCGTCGGCCGAGAACACCCCCTGGGGAAACACCATGATGGGACTCACGGCGAGCCCGGTTCTCTGTCGATGACGCTCGGCTCGCTCCAGGGCAAGGCGAATCTTCCGCCCGAGCGCCGGCACGGACCGCGTGCCGAACTCGCGTGCGGTGTGGTCGCAGCCATGGATGGCGAGCGAGTATCGACGTGGATGGGATCGAAACAACGCCGCCGTGCTCCGCCGGGTTCTCCACCAGTTCCACGGAATGAAGGCGACGGTGGTGGAGAAATCGTGGTGATTCATCGCCGCGAGCACGGTCTCGAAGTCGAGGAACCCGTA
>DASTDR010000123.1:0-3330 GCA_035710265.1 Gemmatimonadales bacterium
GCCGGCCGCGGACCCGTCGAGGTCATCGTCATCGACCGCCTCGAGAAGCCAACGCTGGATTAGCGCCGCGAGCCGCTTCTAATCCGCTCTCAGCGCCGCGACCGGGTCGACGTGGGCGGCGCGATAGGCAGGCCTGAAGACCGCTATCACCAGGACTATCGCGAGCGCGAACAGCGCGCCCGTCCACGACCATGGGTCGAGCGCCTCCACCTGATAGAGCTGCGACTGCAGCGCACGCGTCCCCATCCAGCCAAGCGCGGAACCGACGAGCGCGCCGCCGATGATCCAGCGTCCGGCCTCGCCGACAACGTTGCCCGCCACGTCGCGGGGCGAGGCGCCGATCGCGAGGCGGACGCCAATGTCGCGCCGGCGTTGTGCTACCAGGTACGACGCGACGCTGTACAGGCCGGCGGCCGCCAGGAGTAACGCGAGCGCGGCGAACGTCGTCAGCAGCGACGTGATGAAGCGCGGCTGCGCGGTCACCGTCGTGAAGACCTCATCGCCTGTCTGGATGGTCACGAGCTGCCTCGGATCGAGGTCGGCGGCGATCTGCCTGAGGAAGGCGGCGGCAGCCGCAGGGCTTCCGGTCGTGCGAAGCGAGAGAACGCCGCGCGGCGGGCTGGGAAGCAGCTCCCCCCACCTTCCCGGCCGCTTCGCAAGATAGATCTCGGCGTTCGGCTCGTCGGTGAGGGCCTCAGCGTTGCGGACGTCCGCGGTCACCCCGACGACGGTGTACCACGGGTTCTGGCGGGTAAAGCCGGGGATCGGCGACACGGCGGGAAGCCCGCCGAACCGAAGGCGACGTCCGAGCTCGGGCTCTCCGGCGAAGAGCGTTCGCGCGGCGGACTCGTTGAGCACGACGGCCGGCTCACCGGCCAGGTCTGCATCCTGGAACGTCCGCCCCCGAACCACCGGGATGCGGAACGTTTCGAAATAATGAGGCGTCACCGATCGGAAGCGCGCCGGAGGCAGCGGCACCCCCCGCTCGACTGGCCGGCCTTCGACCTCGATCGACCCTCGCATGCCCGAAAGCAGGGGTGGCGGGGGGGCGTTGCTCATCGCCATCGATACCGCACCCGGCATTGCCCGCGCGCGTGCGAGCAGTTCGTCGAGGAACGCGGCCGAGCGCTCGACTGTCGGATATCGCACCTGGCTGAGCCCCGCCGTCAGCGTGACGACGCGCTCGGAGTCGAACCCGAGCGGCACATTGACGACGTTCCACAGGCTCCGCAGCAGCAGCGCGGAGCCGCCCAGCAGCGCCAGCGTCAGCGCGATCTGCGTGGTGACCAGTGCGAACCGGACCCGCGGCCGCGCGCCCGGTGACGATGTGGCCGTCGAACGCAGGCCGTGCAGCGCCCCGAGGCGGAGGACAGAGATTGCCGGCCACACGCCGACGGCCGTCCCGCTGATGACAACGAGCAGCGCGGCCACGACGAAGACGCGCAGGTCGATCGACGCATCCGCGAGGCCCGAAAATCCCGGCGGTGCGATTCCAACGAACGTCTCGAGAAGACCGAAGGCGACGAGGAGCCCGATGACGCCTGCCGCGAGCGCGAGCAGCAGGCTCTCGGCGAGCGCCAGGCGCGCGAGTCGATGCCCGCCCGCGCCGACGGCGGCTCGCACCGCGAACTCCCGGCGGCGCTCGCCGACGCGTGCCAGCATGAGATTGGTGACGTTCACGCAGGCGATCAGCAGGAACACGCCCACCGCGCCCATCAGCAGCCAGGCGACGCGCCCGGCGCCGCCGACGCGCCGGTCGTGCAGTGGCCGCACGCGCCATTCCTCACGGAAGCCGGGTGTTGCCGGCCATTGCTGGATCTTCGGCCACGCGGACTCCAGCATCTGCCTCGCGCGTTCGGGTGTCACATCCGGCCTGAGTCGTGCGAGCACGGTGTAGGACGTGATGAGCTTGTCAGTCACGTCGACGGGACGCATTTGAGCCGGGAGGAGGATGTCGGCAGCATCGAGCGGCGCCTCGAACCTGGGCGGCAGGACGCCGATGATGCGGGCCTGCAGCAGCGACGGCCCCCTGTCAATAGTCAACGTTCGATCGGCGACTCGCGGGTCCGCGCCGAACCGCCGGACCCACAACGCATGGCTGATGAGCGCCACCTCCGGCGCTCCGCGTACGTCGTCCTCGGGCGCGAAGTCGCGGCCGATCGCGACGCGCACACCCAGCACGCGCAGCAAGTTGTGCTCGACGCGGAGGCACCGCAGGTCTTCCGGCTGTTCCTCGGCGATCTGACACGCTCCAGCTCCACCGAGGATCGTCGTTACCGACTGGAACGGCGGCGGCGGCGTGTTCCACTCCTGCACGTAGAACGCGTCGATCAACGTCTCGATCTGACCTTCGTACAGGAGTGGGACGTGAATCCGCCCGACCGAGACGAGGCGACCTGGATCCGCGTACGGCAAAGGCCTGAAGAGTACCCGGTCGAACGCGGCGAAGAGCGCCATCGAGGCGCCGAGGCCGAGTGCCAGCACGAAGATGGCGCCGAGCGCGAAGCCAGGCTGCCGCCGCCACGAGCGCCAGGTGAACCACGCGTCCTGTCGCAGCTCATCCCACCACTGCGCGATCCAGACACGGCGCATCGACTCGCGGGTATGAAGGAGGTTGCCGACGCGTCGGCGCGCGGCGGCCTCGTCCACGTGGTCGTGCTCCGCGCGCATCGCGACGTGCGCCTCGATCTCCTCCCGCATCTCATCGTCCGATGGCCGTCTTCGGAACCAGCCGCGCTTCGTGCCCATTGCTTTCACCCTCACAAGTAGTGTCCGGCTTTAGCCGGACCGCCGATCAATCCGCTCTCAGCGCCGCGACCGGGTCGACGTGCGCGGCGCGATACGCAGGTCTGAAGACAGCTATCACCAGCACCACCGCGAGCGCGACCAGCGCGCCCGTCCACGACCACGGGTCCAATGCCTCCACCTGATAAAGCTGTGACTGCAGAGCGCGGGTCCCCATCCAGCCGAGCGCGGAGCCGACCACCGCGCCGGCGATGATCCAGCCCCCGGCTTCGCCCACGACGTTCCCCGCCACGTTGCGAGGCGACGCGCCGAGCGCGACGCGTACGGCCATGTCGCGCCGGCGCTGCGCCACCAGGTACGACGTGACGCTGTACAACCCGGCAGCCGCCAGCAGCAACGCGAGCGCGGCGAACGCCGTCAGCAGCGACGTGATGAAGCGCGGCTGCGCAGTCAGCGTCTCGATCTGCTGATCGACACTCTCGATGGTGACGGGCAACCGTGCGTCGAGGTCGGCGACGATCTGGCGGAGGAAGACATCCGCTTCGGCGAAGCTTGCCGTCGTGCGAAGCACGAGGCGGCCAACCC
>DASTDR010000124.1:0-3975 GCA_035710265.1 Gemmatimonadales bacterium
GAAACGCTGGCCAAGGGCGGCATCTACAGTGCCGCGGCGCCAGCGACGCGGGGGGGGGCAGGGGCAAGGACGGGGGCGGGGGCGGGGGCGGGGGCGGGGGCGGTTCGGCTGGGCGATCTGTCCAATCTGGCTGCCGCGGTACCGGCGGCATCCGAGAACAACGAAAGCCACGTTGTGGTCTTCCCCCATCCCGTGTTGCACGACGGGCGCGGCGCCAACAAGCCCTGGCTCCAGGAGCTCCCCGATCCGGTCTCGAAGATCGCGTGGCACAGCTGGGTCGAGGTGCACCCCGACACCGCCGCGCGCTGGGGACTCGCCACGGGCGACTTCCTGCTGCTCAAGTCCTCGTTCGGCGCGCAGAAATTCCCGGCGTGGATCACGCACTCGATCCGGCCCGACGTGCTCGCGGTGCCGACGGGGCAGGGGCACACCGCGTACGGGCGGTACGCGCAGGACCGCTCGGCGAACGCCTTCGAGCTGCTCGGCGTGCAGCCGAATGCGTACGGCGGCCGCACGTTCATGGTCGGCGCCACGGCCACCAAGACCGGCGAGCACCGCCGGATCGTCACGACCGAAGGGAGCCCGCGCGAGCGCGGCCGCGGAACCGTCGAGGTGCTCGGTGTCGCGCGCGCCAGGGCGCTGCATGCGGGCGATCATCCGTTCCATCACGAAGAGACCCCCGAGTACGCATCCGAGGCGGTCGAATGGTGGGGCGAGCGCCAGCACGAGATGAATGAAATCGGCGATTACAAGGGCGAGCAGCCGCGCTGGGGCATGGCGATCGATCTCTCGAAGTGCACCGGCTGCTCCGCGTGCGTCACGGCGTGCTACGCCGAGAACAACATCGCCACTGTTGGGGAACAGTTCATGGAGCGTGGCCGCGAGATGTCGTGGCTGCGGCTCGAGCGCTACTGGCTGACCGACGAGCACGGCGAGCCCCAGGGCGCGGTGAATTCACCGATGCTGTGCCAGCAGTGCGGCAACGCCCCCTGCGAGCCGGTCTGTCCCGTCTACGCGGCCTATCACACGCCCGACGGACTCAACGCGCAGGTGTACAACCGCTGCGTCGGCACGCGCTATTGCTCGAACAACTGTCCGTATAAGGTCCGCTACTTCAACTGGTACAATTACGCCGAGAAGGACGCGCCGACCGACGCCTGGCCCGATCCGCTGCACATGCTGCTCAACCCCGACGTCACGGTCCGTGAGAAGGGCGTCATGGAGAAGTGCACGTTCTGCGTGCAGCGCATCCGCGGGGCGCAGAACGCGGCGCGGCTCGAGGACCGCGGCGTGCGGGACGGCGACATCGTCACCGCCTGCCAGCAGACGTGCCCGTCCGACGCGATCGTGTTCGGCGATCTCAACGACCGCCGCTCGCGCGTGTACCAGCTCGCCGGCAATCCGCGCGGCTATCACGTGCTGGCCGGGCTGAACACCAAGCCTGCGATCACCTATCTCGCGCGCGTCGTCGCGCAGGAAACGCCGAGCCATGGCTGAGCACGCGCCGGCCACGCGCGTGACGTATGACTACGTCACCCGGACGATCGCGCGCACGCTCGGCGGTCCCACGCGCGGCTACTTCCTGCTGCTCGGTGCCGCCATCGCGTTGCTTGCGGTCGGTATCGTCACGCTGCTGTTCCTGCTGCGCTACGGACTGGGGCTCGCGGGCTATTCGCACCCGGTGTACTGGGCGGTCTACATCACCTGCTTCGTGTTCTGGGTCGGTATCGCGCACTCGGGCACGCTGATCTCCGCGATTCTGTTCCTGTTCCGCTCGGGCTGGCGCACCGCGGTGTATCGGACCGCGGAAGCGATGACGGTATTCGCGGTCATGACCGCGGGACTGTTCCCGCTGATTCACATCGGCCGGCAGTGGTACTTCTACTGGCTGATTCCCTATCCCAACGAGCGCGGGCTGTGGCCCAACTTCAAGTCGCCGCTGATCTGGGACGAGTTCGCGATCGGGACGTACTTCACGGTGTCGACCGTGTTCCTGATCATGGGCCTGATCCCCGACATCGCGGCGGTGCGCGATCTGGCGACCGGCTGGCGCAAGAAGCTCTACGCGATCACGTCGCTCGGCTGGACCGGCGCGAACGAGCAGTGGCGTCACTACACCCGAGGCTATCTCTACCTCGCCGCGCTCGCGACGCCGCTCGTGCTGTCGGTGCACAGCGTCGTGTCCTGGGACTTCGCGATGGCGATCGTCCCCGGTTGGCACGCGACGCTGTTCGCGCCGTATTTCGTGGCCGGGGCGATCTACTCCGGCGTCGGCATGGTGATCACGCTGCTGGTTCCGATCCGCCGGCTGTTTGCGCTGGACGAGATCATCACGGTCCACCACTTCGAGAACCTCGCCAAGCTGTGCCTGCTGACCGGCTCGATCGTGAGCTTCTCGTACATGACCGAGAACTTCGTCGCCTGGTTCAGCGGCAATCCGGCCGAGCGGGCCGCGTTCTGGTATCGCGCGTTCGGCCCGTACTGGTGGGCCAGCTGGACGATGAACATCTGCAACGGGCTGCTGCCGTGGCTGCTGTGGTCCAAAAAGGTCCGCACCAACATCACGGCGCTGTTCGTGATTTCGATCTTCGTGAACATCGGGATGTGGTTCGAGCGCTACGTGATCATCGTCGTGTCGCTCGCCGGCGAGCCGTACACGACGTGGGCGAACGCGGTCTACAATCCGACCTGGGCTGACTGGGGCATCATGGCCGGGAGCTTCGGCTGGTTCTTCATGTGGTTCCTGCTGTTCGTGAAGAATTTCCCCGCGGTGTCGATCAGTGAGGTCAAGGAAGTGCTCGCGCCGCCGCGGCGCGGCCAGGTCCGGGCGACGGCCGGCGGGGCGGGAGGGCCGCGATGAGCGCGCTGCGGCTCCCGCTGCCTGCGTCATTGCGCGAGTTGTTCAAAGCGCCCCCCACGCCGGGCGTGCTCGCGGTCTTCTCCCATCTCGATACGATGCTCGATGCGATCAAGGAGCTGCGCGCCGCGGGGCACGCCGACTTCACCGTCTATTCGCCCATCCCGCGCCACGAGATCGAAGGCGCCCTGGGCCAGCCGGTGAGTCCCGTGCGGATGTTCACGCTGATCGGCGGCATCGCCGGTTGCGCCGTCGGCGCGTGGCTCACGCTGTGGATGTCGTACGACTGGCCGGTCGTCGTGGGGGGCAAGCCGGTGGGATCGGTGCCGCCATACGTCGTCATCATGTTCGAGATGACGATTCTCTTCGGGGCGCTGTCCACGATCCTCGGCATTGTCTTCAACGCGCTGTTCGCGGCGCGGCGGTCCGGCTCGATTCCGTACGACCCGCGCTTCAGCAACGACCGCTTCGGCATCTTCGTGCCCACGGGGTCGGACAAGGCGGGGGGGGGAGCCGCCAAAATCGAATCGCTGTTGCGTGCGAGCGGGGCCGACGAGGTGCGCCGTGGGTAGTGCGCGCGCCGTTGTCGCTGCTGCCGCCGTGCTCGCGGTGCTGTCCTGCAACCCGGACACCGTGGTGCACCGTGTGGGGTGGTTCTCCACCATGCGGCACCAGCGCAACATCAAGCCGTACGCGCGGCCCATTCCGCCCGTGGCCGGTACGGTGCCCGTCGATGCGGTCGAGCTGCCCGTCACGCGCGAGAACGCCGACCGGCTTGCGAATCCGCGCACGCGCACCGCGGAATCGCTCAATCGCGGCAGGTGGGTCTATGAGACCTACTGTCTGGTTTGCCATGGCGAGCTGGGACGCGGCGATGGCCCCATCTCCCTCGCGGGTGGCGGCCCGTTCCCGGGCGTGCCCTCCCTCGTAGATCCGGCGCGGCCGCGCTTGAGCGACGGGGCGATTTATGGAATGATCGTGGACGCGCAACGGATGGGGCGGGGGCTGATGCCTCGCTACGGTGACAAGGTCCATGGTCTCGACCGCTGGGATCTCGTGAATTACGTGCGCAGCCTCCAGGTCCTCGAGCGGGGCACTCGATGACCGCCGCCACCGCC
>DASTDR010000125.1:0-3107 GCA_035710265.1 Gemmatimonadales bacterium
GAGATCGTCCACGAGCCGCGTCCGGCTTCCCGGCCACGGGCCGTCCCCCACGACCCGCTCGAGCGCCACGATTTCCTGTCCCAGCCCCCCGGAGTGGACGTAGTCCACGCGCATCGTCCGGTCGGTGAAGTAGGTGTCGAACGCAGGCGCCTGCGTCGAGGAGATGGTCGCAGTGACGACTAGGGCTGACGCCAGGGCCGCCGCGAAGGGTGCGTGTCGCATTGGGACATTGTAGTCACATGTCGATCACGCCATCTCGCCGACTGTCGTCGAGGATGTCGAGTGGGCCTCGTGGCAAGTCCATTACCATGGTAATCTGATGACATGGCTCTCGCCCATTCCAGGCTCACCGCACAAGGTCAGATCTCTGTTCCGGCCAAAGTCCGCCAGAAGCTGGGCGTCGGTCCAGGGTCGGTCCTGGAATGGGACGATGCCGGCGGCCAGGTCGTGGTGCGCAAGGCGGGCCGCTATACGTCCGAGGACATTCATCGGGCCGTATTTCCACGACGGCCAAAACCCCGCACCGTCGCGGACATGAAGGAAGGAATCCGGCAGCACATCAAGAGGCGACATGCGAGCCGTTGATACGAATGTTCTCGTTCGCCTCGTGACGCGAGATGACGGGAAGCAGGTAGCGGCCGCGGAGGAGTTCATCGGCCAGGGGGCGTGGGTGCCGCACCTGGCGCTGGCCGAAGCAACCTGGGTGCTGGCGTCTGTCTACGGTCGCGGCCCCGAGGCCATCGCGACGGCGATTGAGATGCTGTTGAATCATCAGCATCTCACCCTCCAGGACGCGGATGCGGTGACCACGGCCGTCGTGCAGTATCGACGGCGACCCGCGGCCGGCTTTTCGGATTGCCTGATGGTGGAGGTGGCTCGGAAGGCCGGCCACGGGCCGCTCGGCACCTTCGACCGGGATCTGGGCAGAGTCGAGGGCACGTATCGACTGTGAAACAACCTCGTCGGACGGCCCGACGTGTCACGGCGCACCTCGGGTCCGGCGGAATGGGCCACGTGTACAGCGCTGCCCTTCGTCTTGCGAGGCAGCCGGGAAGGCCGTAGAGTTGCCGAATGAACGTGCCTCCTCGGATGTCGCTGCTTTCGGTCTTCTGCCTTCTGCCTCTCGCCTTCCTTGGGGCCGCAGGGACCACGGTCGACATCGCCACCCCCATGCCCGCGCCCGAGTGGGCAACGCTGGAGCGGCGGATTCTCGCTGACAGCGTGCCGGCGGCGAAAGCGTTCTTCGCCAAGTACTACGACGAGCGCGGCTATTTTCAACACGTCGTCCGATGGGGTGCCAACGACGGCCCGGACGATGCCTTCGAGAACACGGCCGGGTGGCCGGAACTGCATGCGTTGGGGGCCAGCGACGAGATCCTCCAGCTGCATCTGAGGGCATGGGAGGGCATGATTCGCCAGTTCACCGAGGCGAGGACGACCGACGTGCCGATCGGCCGCCAGGGCATGTACCACAGGGATTTTTCGGTGCAATCCGACTGGATGCACCATGGCGAAGCGCTTCGGACGTTCAACATGCTGGCGCTGTCGGTGCCGACGCTGCCTGCCTACCAGAAACGGGCGCGAACCTATGCGGCGCTCTACATGGGGGAGGACCCCGACGCGCCGAACTACGATCCGCAGCACAAGATCATCAAGTCGATGATCAACGGCAGCCGCGGCCCGATGCTCCGGAAGGCGACGTCACTGGACTGGGTCGGGGATCCGTTCGATGTCTCGAAGTTCGTCGCGCTGCATGGCGAGGGCAGCTACGCGCAATTCCTCGCGCACTACCAGGAGTACACCGACGTCGGCGGCGATCACTTCCTCAATCTCGTCGCCACCACGCTGCCGCTCAACGCCTATCTCGCGGACAACGAACCGAAGTACCGGCGATGGCTCGTCGAGTACATGGACGCGTGGCTGGCGCGGATGAAGCAGAACGGCGGCGTCATCCCGAGCTACGTGGCACTCGATGGCACCATCGGCGGGCCGGAGGGGAAGTGGTGGAACAACGCCTACGGCTGGGGCTTCAGTCCGGTGAATCCCGTCACCGGCCAACGTGAGGATCGCAACCGGATTCCGCGGGCGACGGTCGGATTCGCCAACGCGCTGCTGGTGACGGGCGATCAGAAGTACGCCGATGCGTGGCGCGCGATGATCGACGCGGTGAATTCCCACGTCCGCACCGTCAATGGGCGGGCCGAATATCCGACGATGCACGGGGATAGCGGCTGGTATGGCTGGCGGGCCGCGCCCTGGAATGTGGGCGCGCTCGAGTTGTGGTACTGGTCGATGAAGCCCGAGGATCGGCCGCGCATCGGGCGCCATGGCTGGGTTGACTATCTGGACGGCAGGAATCCTGCTTTTCCCGAGACGGTATTAAAAAGGGATCTCGACAGCATCCCCCGACGGATCGCGGAGATGCAGAAGGATGTCTTGACGCCGGAAACCAGGCTCGCCGACAACGCGATGGCATTCAACCCGGCGGCAGTTGACGGAATGGTGCAGCTCATGTGGGGCGCCCTGGTCCCCGGTCGCGAAGGCAGCCTCTTGAGCGCTCGGCTGCGGTATTTTGATCCCGCTCGCCGCCGGGCTGGCGTGCCCGACGATGTGGGCGCACTGGTGTCGGAGTTGAAGAACGACCGCACGGTTGTGACGCTGGTGAATGTGAGCCCGACAACTCCGCGGACGGTTGTCGTGCAGGGCGGCGGGTACGGCGAGCATCAGATTCTCTCGGCGGACGTGAACGGAAAAGTCACGCCGATCAACGCGCGCGATTTCACGGTGCAGCTCGCGCCGGGCGCGGGCGCGAAGCTGACGCTGGCGATGAAGCGCTACGCCAATCAACCGACGGCGAAGTTCCCCTGGGACAGATAGAATCGCGCGAACGACGTCAGGTAGCGATGCGATGTGCAAGACCATCAAGCAACGCGTGAAGTTCCGGGCCTCGCCGGCCACCGTTTATGATCTTCTCGCAGACTCGAGAAAGCACTCCGTGGTGACGGGCAGGAAGGCGACCATCAGCCGCAGAATTGGCGGAGCGTTTTCGGCCAGCGGCAACGACGTCACCGGGGTCAACGTCGACCTCGTTCCAGGTCAACGAATCG
>DASTDR010000126.1:0-2394 GCA_035710265.1 Gemmatimonadales bacterium
ACCAGCTTCGACGCGTTCGTCGGCGGCTCCGAGCTCAACGTCGCGGTGGCCGCCGCGCGCCTGGGCGCCGCGGCGCGCTGGGTCTCACGCCTGCCCGACAACGCGCTCGGCCACATGATCGCGAACCGCGCCCGCGCGCAGGGTGTCGACGTACAGGTCGAGTGGGTCACCGAGGCGCGAGCCGGTCTCTACTTCGTGGAGCATGGCTCGACCCCGCGCTTCAGCTCGGTGCTGTACGATCGCGCCGGCTCCGCGTTCAGTCGAGTCGCTCCGGAGCGTATCGACTGGTCGTCCGTGTTTGCCGGCGCCCGCTGGTATCACGTCAGTGGGATCACGCCGGCGCTCGGCGAGGGCGCCGCCCGAGTCACCGCTGAGTCGCTCGCCGCCGCGAAGCGGGCGGGACTCACGGTGAGTTACGACCTGAACTATCGCCAGCGGCTCTGGAGCACCGCGCAAGCCTGCGCGACGCAGGAGCCGCTGCTCGCGCACGTCGATCTGCTGAACACGACCGCGGAGGACGCGGAGCTGGTGTTCGGGGCTCGCGGCGACCCCGAAGCGGTCGCCCGGGCGCTCGCGCAGCGATTCCGCATCAGCGCGGTGACGGTGACCGTTCGCGACCAGCCGCTCGCCGCGGTCGTTGCGTCCCAGGGGCGGGTGCACACGGCACACCGCTTTGATGTCGAAACAGTCGATCGGATCGGCGCCGGTGATGCATTCACCGGCGGGTTGATCGTGAGCCGGCTCGAGAACAAGGATTGGGAGGAGGCGCTGCGGTTTGCGACTGCCACCGCCGCGCTCAAGCGCACGATCGCGGGCGATTTCTGCCTCGTGACCCGCGAGCAGGTCGAGCAGCTCGTGTCACTGTGAGCGCCCGGGCACTCGCGCAGCTGCGTGAAGTCGGCATCATCCCGATCATTCGAGCGCCCAGCGCCGAGGTCGTGCTGCCGGTCGCCGAGGCGCTGCTCTTGGCGGGACTCCCGATCGTGGAAATCACGATGACGGTCCCCAACGCCATCGATGCCATCGGGAGGGTGGCGAAGCATCTGGCCGGCAAGATGCTGGTGGGCGCGGGCACGGTGACCGATGCCGAGACCGCCCGGCGCGCGGTGGATCAAGGAGCGGCGTTCATCGTCACGCCCTGTCTCGCGCGAGACGTCTTGGAGGCTGCACAGAATGTGGACGTGACCGTGCTCCCCGGTGCACTCACGCCGAGCGAAGTTTTCGACGCCTTTCGCGCCGGCGGCGACCTGATCAAGGTATTTCCCGTGCAGAGCGTGGGCGGGGCGGCGTATCTGCGCGCGCTGCGCGGCCCGTTTCCCGACATTCCGCTCGTACCTACCGGCGGTGTCACGCTCGACAACGTCGCCGAAATGTTCGAGGCTGGCGCCGCAGCGGTCGGAGTTGGGAGTGAGTTGATCTCCAAGGATGCGCTCGCGCGGCATGATTATGCCGCGATCGGCGCGCGGGCGAAACAGTTCATGCTGAGGAGAGGTCATGAGCGCGAAGCAGCCGGCACCGAAGAAGTCCAAGGGATTCACGGCAGAAGAAAAAGCCGCGATGAAGGAACGCGTCCGCGAGCTGAAGGGAGGCGCGGACGGAGACAAGGTCGTGCTGGCGAGGATCGCGAAGATGAGTGAGCCCGATCGGGCGCTGGGCAAGCGCATCCATGCGATCGTCATGGCTGCCGCTCCCCAGCTCACGCCGCGCCTGTGGTACGGGATGCCCGCGTACGCCAAGGACGACAAGGTGGTGTGCTTCTTTCAGGACGCCGCGAAGTTCAAGGCGCGCTATGCGACGCTCGGCTTCAGCGACAAGGCGAATCTCGACGACGGCGCGATGTGGCCGACCAGCTTTGGATTGAAGGCATTGACCGCGGCCGATGAGACGCGGATTGCTGCGCTCGTGAAGCAAGCCGTGAGCTGAACACGGGAGCCCTGACATGCTGAACGCCATCGGCAACACTCCGCTCGTCCGTCTGTCACGTATCGTGCCTCAGGGCGCGGCGGACGTCTGGGTCAAGCTCGAGTACTACAATCCCACCGGCTCCTACAAAGACCGCATGGCGCTGTCGATGGTCGAGCGCGCGGAAGCCCGCGGCGCGCTGAAACCCGGGATGGCGGTCGTCGAGTACACGGGCGGCAGCACTGGGATATCGTTGGCATTCGTGTGCGCCGTGAAAGGCTATCGGTGCCGGATCGTCTGCAACGACGCGGTCGCGCTCGAGAAGCGCCGCAGCATGGAAGTGTTCGGCGCCGAGCTCGAGGTCTTGAAGAGCGAAGGCGGCAAGCTCACGCCGGACCTCGTGCCGCGCATGATGGCGCGCGCCCGCGAAATTGCCGCCGAGGGGCCGAGCTACGCCACCGACCAGATGCGCAATCCCGACATGGTCGCCGG
>DASTDR010000127.1:0-2932 GCA_035710265.1 Gemmatimonadales bacterium
CCTGGCAACGGTCGCCGAGCATCGGGAGGGGAACCCCCAGGCGATTCAGCAGCGGGCGAAGGTCCAGCGCGATTCCATCAACTACTTTCCGACGCGCGCGAGCCAGGGATGCGCCATCCTTTTCTTTCCCGAGCTGGGAGCCCGGGCGCTGCCGCAGGACGTGGTGGATCTCAGCAGGGACCGCGCCTGTGTCGGCCGCCTCTATTTTCGGATCCCTGGCGGTATCACGTACGGCCAGCATTGGCTCAACGTGAAGTTCCAGAACAGCCTCTTGCGCGTGCCCTTTCGGATCCTGACCAAGGAAGAAGAGCAGCTCCTCTCGAAGAACTACAAGAGCATCGAGCAGCAGGTCAAAGATGCGTTCAAGCCGAAGAAGTAGACACATCCAGGGCCGCCTCCTGTCCCGGCGCGATGCCTTGAGGACGGCTGCAGCAATTGCGGCCACGCCCTTCCTCGTCCACGATGCGCGAGCCGCCCAGCAGCCTTCAGTCAATGACGGCGGAACGCTGGACGCCTCGTGGCGCCAGCCGCCCGCGAACCGGCAGCCGATCCTCCTCAGAGGCGGCACCATCGTCAGCATGGATCCGAAGGTCGGCGATTTCGACCGGGGGGACGTGCTGATCGACGGCAGGAAGATCGTCAGCGTGGGCCCCTCAGCGCAGACGAAGGCACCGCCCCAGGCGCAGGTGATCGACGCGACGAACACCATCATCATCCCGGGGTTCGTCGATGCGCATCGGCACTCCTGGGAGGGACAGCTTCGCCGCATCATCCCCGACGGGGCCATCGCCGAATACATGGCGACGACCCACAATGGCTTTGCGCGCTACTACCGTCCGCTCGATATCTACGTCGGCAACCTGATTACCGCGCTGGGCTGCATCGACGCGGGCATCACGTGCGTCATCGACAACTGCCACAACTCCCGTTCGGCCGCGCACTCGGACGCGGCCGTTCAGGCGCTGATCGATTCGGGCATTCGCGGCGTCCACGCCTCGGGCGCGCCGCAGACCGGCGAGTGGGATCGGCAGTGGCCGCAGGACCTCGAACGGCTGCAGAAGCGGTACTTCTCCTCGACCGACCAGCTGCTGACACTGCGGATGTTCTCGGGGATGAACCGCGAGAACTGGGCGCTCGCGCGGAGGCTCGGCATCAGGATCACGACAGAGTCGAACGCGGCGGGGCGCGATTTCGAGCAGTTCCTGAACGAGAAGCTGATCCGCTCCGACAACACGTTCAATCACGCGCAGGGGTGGCCGGATCAGGTATGGCAGCGCGTCAAGGAGGCCGGCGCCACGGTGAACGTCTGCCCCAGGTCTGACGCGCAGTACGGCCTCGGCGAAGGTGCCTCGGCCTTGCAGAAGGCGCTCGACCACGGCATGCGGCCCGGCTTCAGCATCGACAACGAAGTGTCGTATGGCACGGACATGTTCACCGAGATGCGTGTCGCGTTCAACGTTCAGCGTGCGATGGCCACCTATCGCAGGGCCAACGGCGACGCCAAGGCGCCCGCGCTCGTCAGCGTCCACACGGTGCTCGAGTGCGCCACCGTCGGCGGCGCGGCGTGCGCCGGCCTGCTCGACAGGTGCGGCACCCTGACCCCCGGCAAAGAAGCGGACATCGTCATGATCAGGGCGGACGACATCAACCTCTACCCGTCGAACCATGCCGTCGGAACCGTGGTGTCGGCGGCGGACGTCCGCAACATCGACACGGTGATCATCGGCGGCCGGATACGGAAGTTCCGGGGCCGGATGCCGGGCGTGAACATGGAACGGTTTCGCCAGATGGCCGACGAATCGCGCTCGTACCTGTTCAAGCAAGCCGGCTACAAGCTGGACGTTTTCTCGAAGTCAGAGTGAGGACGACTACCACGAATCGATGCGCTTGACCTCGATCGCTCCATCGCGTGGGATGACGACGACATCCAGGGGAGGACTGACGGAGCCTTTCGGGATGCCAAAGCCCGGTCCCTGCATGATGGTGAGACGCACGGCCTGTACGAACATCGACGGTGCCGACTGGATCGAGGCTTCGGTGCAACTGCCTTTCAGCAGCGCCGACAGCCTCGTCACGTCGCGGTTTTGAAGTTCGGCGGGAAGGACGCGGAGGCCCTTGTCCGTCCCAAGAGTCGCGACGACGCTTTCCTGCCCATGGAATCTGACGCCACAGTCTGAAAACGTCAGGCGTGGCAAAGGTTGGACTTGAGCTTCCCATCTTTTCGTCGCGCCGTCGGTCGCCACGCCGATCCCGACGACGACGCTCTCGGGGCCACGTTCGCTGTAGCCGGTCGCCGCAATTCTGGCGACAACCCGCGCCGTCGAGTACATCCGAGCGACCTCAGCCGCGGGCAGATCTTCGAGAAAGGCCACGAGGTCGTCCTTCAGCGCGCTCGCGATGCGCTCTGCCTGCTCGCGCAGCGTCATCGGCGACGGCGCGCCGCCCATTCGATCGCATAGTTCGCGAAAACGGTCGAACAGCCTGGTGGTGGCGTTCGTCAGCGTGTCCTGCAGCTCGTACGCCCCTTGCAGCGTGGCAACCGAGCGAGGCCCTGTGACACAGTACTTCTGCTGGCTCGCCACCGGACCACTCGGATCGCTCAATGCCGAGTCGGCGCCGACAACGATACCGTCCGGCGTGATGAACACGCCGATCAGGGTCGCAAAGAGGAGCGCAGCGCCAGCAGCCATGGCTGCGATAAGAAGCCTCGCAACCCGCCCATCACAGCGGGCTGCGGCACCAGACAGCCGTCACTTAGTGAACGAATACCGGGAAGGAGAGTTTGATTGTACTAGCCGCCGGTGCGATCGAGAAGGTAGCCAAGGGCGCCCACGATCACCAGGACGACGAGGACCGTTGCGGTTACGGCAAACGCCACCATCGCGCAGCCTCAGAAGGACTTGCCCAGGAAAGGAAGCATTCGACCCGCGTA
>DASTDR010000128.1:0-11084 GCA_035710265.1 Gemmatimonadales bacterium
ACCCTGTGCGATCGACGAGCCAGCCGATCACCCAGGGCCCTAGAAACCCGGCGAGATTGCCGATCGAGTTGATGAGCGCAATGCCAGTCGCCGCGGCCGCGCCGGCAAGAATGGCAGTGGGTAAGCACCAGAACTGCGCCAGTGAAGACGTCACGCCGGCCATCGCGAGACACATACCTGAGAGCGCGATGACTGTGTCCTGCCCATAGCGGACGGTCACGAGCCAACCCGCCGCGCCAACTAACGCAGGTGTGACGAGATGCCACCGCCGCTCGCGCGTCCGGTCCGACCGGCGGCTGATCGTAACCATTGCGATCGCCGCGACGGCGTTCGGCAGAACCGTGAGCATGCCGATCGCCAGGGGGCTCGCGACGCCGGTCCGCTGGATCAGTGTCGGCAGCCAGAATCCTGCGCCGTAGAGTCCCGCGATCAGGCAGAAATAGATCGCGCTGAGAAACCAGACGCGGGCGTTCATGAACCCAGCCAAGAGTGAATGGGCTGTCGCGTGCCTGCGGTCCTCGGCGATGCGATTCGCGAGGATCTCCTTCTCGTCGGCGGCCAACCAGCGCGCGCTTCCGATCCCGTCATCGAGATAAGAGAGGACCAGCGCACCGAGAATAAACGACGGCAAAGCCTCGAGCAGGAAGAGCCATTGCCAGCCCGCGAGGCCCTGCACTCCCGCCATTGCGTTCAGGATCCAGCCCGAGATCGGCCCACCGATCACCCCCGCGACCGGAATCCCGGTCATGAACAGCGCGATGATCGCGGCTCGCCGGTCGGATGGGTACCAGTAGGTCAGATACAGGATCACGCCTGGGAAGAAACCCGCCTCCGCGACGCCGAGCAGAAAGCGCAGGACGTAGAATTCCGTCGGTGAGGTCACGAACAGCATCGCGGCCGAGATCACCGCCCACGTCAGCATGACGCGCGCGATCCACAGGCGCGCCCCGACGCGGTGCAGGATGATGTTGCTCGGGATTTCGAAGACAAAGTATCCGATGAAGAAGATGCCGGCGCCGAGACCATAGACCGTCTCGCTGAAGCGCAGATCCTCGAGCATCTGCAGTTTCGCGAAACCGACGTTCACCCGATCGAGATACGCCGCGACATAACAGGCGAACAGCAGTGGGATCAGGCGCTGGGTGACGCGCGCGTAGAGGCGTGCCTCCGTCACGTGCCCGCGCGCGCCAGGCATTCGCAGGCTCAACCGGCACCAATCTCAGCACTCGTTGCGCCGGCAAGCAGCGCGCCGACCGAGTGCCTGAAACCGCCACGGAGATTGCGCGTCACGACCTGGACGGTGTAGATGGGCCCCCAAGGGATGCCCCACCAGCCCAGAACCAACGAAAGGAGTGTGCAGACGGTGGCGACGACCCTTGTCGCGTCGTGGCCCACGATATAGAAGCGCGTCGGAAACTTGAAGGTAATGATCAGGAACGACACCGCGATTTGATATCGCGTCACAACTGTGTCGGGTGTTATGAGAACATCACTGTAAAACGCACCGCCTCGGGCGACGGCCTGAAGATTGTGATTGAGCCATCCGTCGAACTCATCAGCCTTCCGCTCATGAAACCGCGTGCCGAAGAACAGCCCGATGAGGATGGCGGCGACTGCTGCACCAGCGATGGCCTCGGTTGGATTGGGCTCTGGCCCGAAGACATTATAGGCAGCGCCGGCCAAAAAGATGACGCCCACCACCAACATTGCCCACATAGAGAGGACTCCTTATCCCGCCGGCGCCAACCGGCACCGTCAGGATCAGAACGTCGCTTCAGAAAATGGCAGGTCAGAACGCGGCTCAGATCCGAAGCGAAGCACGTGCCCGTCCAAATCCTCCACATGCATCTCGTACGCCCATGGATAGTTGCCTGGTCGCAAGCGAATCTTCGCACCGCTTGCTTTGTACTCCTCGTAAAGCGCCGCCACGTCCTCCACCCCAATCCACGCCCACGTGCCTGGCATTCCCTGATTCCCTTGGCAGAGATAGATGCACGCCCCATCGCGACTCGCTGACGTAAAGAGATCGGTGCCCCATTCGGCGGTTCGGAAGCCGAGGATCTCGACGTAGTACCTGAGACTCGCCGCCAGGCTGCGGACGCGAAGGATTGGGTTCGCGTGCTCGAACCTAGTCTTCACATGGTTGAGAGGTGTGGTCATGAGAGGCTCTCCGATCGGTCGGCGAAGTAGCTGGCAAGCTTGCAGCTCCAGACTGAGGTCACTTCGCCGTCTGCGCAACTGCGCAACTTGGCCGATACCCCCTATCGCCCTTCCCTTCCCGGCTCCATAATCGCCGTATGAGCGTTGAACGCCACGTCTACTTCTTTGGTAACGGTCGCGCCGATGGCTCGGCCGCCATGCGCGACATCCTGGGCGGCAAGGGTGCCGGCCTCGCCGAAATGGCCAACCTCGGCCTCCCCGTTCCCCCCGGGTTCACCCTCTCCGCGAAGCTGTGCATCAGTTACCTGGAAGAAGGCACGTTCCCGCCCGCGCTGCGCGCGGAGGTCGACCGGCACCTGAAGCAGCTCGAGAAGGTGACCAAAAAGGGGTTCGGCGACACCAAGAACCCGCTGCTGGTCTCCGTGCGCTCCGGCGCAGCGGTGTCGATGCCCGGGATGATGGAGACGATCCTCAACCTCGGGCTCAACGACAAGACCGTCGAAGGCTTGATCGCGGGCTCCAAGAACCCGCGCTTCGCGTACGACTCCTACCGGCGCTTCGTCATGATGTACGGCGATGTTGTCTACGACATCGGCAAGGCCCCGTTCGAAGAGGAGCTCGACAAGGCCAAGGCCCGCCGCAAGGTCAAGCGCGATATCGACCTGCCCGCCGAGGATCTGCACGACCTCGTGCACGACTTCAAGACGATCGTCAAGAAAAAGACCGGTCACCCCTTCCCTGACGACCCGCAAGAGCAGTTGTGGGGCGCGATCGAAGCGGTGTTCAAGAGCTGGCACACCCGGCGCGCCAAGGATTACCGCCAAGTACACGGCATCCCCGACACCCTGGGCACGGCCGTCAACATCGTGACGATGGTCTACGGCAACATGGGCGATGACTGCGGCACCGGGGTGGCGTTCACGCGCGACTGCAGCACGGGCGAGAACGTGCTGAACGGCGACGTGCTTACCAACGCGCAGGGTGAGGATGTCGTCTCTGGAGCACGCACGCCCGAGCCGATCGCGAAGATGAAGAAGGGCAAGTTCGCGCCGATCTACAAAGAACTGGAAAAGCTGGCGGTCAAGCTCGAGAAGCACTTCAAGGACGTGCAGGACGTAGAGTTCACGTTCGAGCACGGCGAGCTGTACATGCTGCAGACGCGGCGGGCGCAGCGCGCCGGCATCGCGGCGGTGCGCATCGCAGTGGAGATGGTCGACGAGGGGCTGATCACAGAAGACGAGGCGGTGCAACGGATCCCACCGCAAGATTTGGATCAGCTGTTTCATCCGATGGTGGACCCGCGGAGCAGTGTCACCCTGCTGGCCAAGGGGCTTCCCGCGTCCCCCGGGGCCGCGACCGGCGAGGCCGTGTTCGACGCCGATGAAGCCGAAGCCCTGAAGAAGAAGGGCCACGACGTGATCCTCGTCCGGCCCGAAACCTCGCCCGAAGACTTTCACGGCATCGTGGCCGCGCGCGCGATCCTGACCGCGCGCGGCGGCATGACGAGTCACGCCGCCGTCGTCGCGCGCGGCATGGGTAAGACTTGTGTCGTGGGCGCCAAGGACATCGACGTCGATCCGGCGGCCGGGCGCTTTCGCGTGAACGGCAAGGTCGTAAAGCGCGGCCAGCTGATCACGGTTGACGGCACCACCGGCCGGGTAATCCTGGGCGCGGTCAAGCTCGTGGCGCCCAAGGTGGGCAAGGAGTATCAGCGCCTCATGACCTGGGCCGACGAGCGGCGCCGGTTACGCGTGCGCGCCAATGCCGACATCCCTGCGGACGCGAAACGCGCCCGCGAGTTCGGAGCGGAAGGCATCGGGCTGTGCCGCACCGAGCACATGTTCTTCGAGGGAGATCGGATCACGCTGATGCGTGAAATGATCGTCGCGGCGGACGAGGACGGGCGTCGCAAGGCGCTGGCGAAGCTGCTGCCGATTCAACGCAAGGACTTCGAGGGGATCTTCGAAGTGATGGACGGACTGCCGGTGACGATCCGCCTGCTCGATCCCCCGCTGCACGAGTTCCTGCCGCACACGCGCGCAGAAGTCGCGGCACTCGCCAAGCGCGCGAAGGTTCCCACGGCCCAGCTCGAGAAGCTGATCGAGTCGCTGCGCGAGGCGAACCCGATGCTTGGCCATCGCGGCTGCCGGCTCGGGATCACCTATCCCGAAATCACCGAAATGCAGGCGCGCGCCATCTTCGAAGCGGCGGGGCATGTGGCGGGCAAAGGCAGGAAGGTCACGGTCGAGATCATGATTCCGCTGGTCGCGGACGTGCGCGAGCTCACGAATCAGACCGACATCATCCGGCGCGTGGCCCAGGAAGTGTTCCACCGCGAGGGCCGCGCGGTTCCGTATCTCCTGGGGACGATGATCGAGCTGCCCCGCGCCGCCGTCACCGCGGACGACATCGCCAAGCAGGCCGAGTTCTTCTCATTCGGTACGAACGACCTCACGCAGACGACGTTCGGGCTCTCGCGCGACGATGCCGGCCGGTTCCTGCCGTTCTACGTCGAGCACGGCGTGCTGACGGACGATCCCTTCCAGGTGCTGGACCAAGACGGTGTGGGCAAGCTGGTCGAGCTGGCAGTGAAGCTCGGCCGAAAGACGCGGCACGATCTGAAGGTCGGCATTTGCGGCGAGCACGGCGGAGAGCCGAGCTCCGTGAAGTTCTGCCACCGGACGGGAATGAACTACGTGTCGTGCTCGCCGTTCCGGGTCCCGATCGCCCGCCTCGCCGCAGCCCAGGCGGCCCTCGAGGAGGCGGGCGTGGTCAATCGCACCCGGGCGACGGTGTGACGCCTAGCCGCCGAGCCCCGCGAACATTCCCGCGATCAGCAGCGTGATCACAAAGCTGACCGTGGCAACGATGTAGCCACTGCGCTGTGGCAAGCGGTGCGTGGTCGAGACGCCGATCGCCGTGAGCACCAGCGCCCAGATGCCAAACGGGTTGATTCCCTTCAGGACCGCGCCGAAGAACCCCGACGCCGGGATGAGCAGGTCGAGGCCGAGCGACGGTTGCAGATCCTGCTGCGACGTGATTTCGCCGACACCCTGAAGCCGCAGGATGATCGCGCCGACGATGCTCATCAGGATGACCGCGGGTACCGACCCGTACAGGCCGACGCTCAGCAGGGTTTTGAATTTCCCTTCGCCTCCGGTGAGCGACGTCAGCACCCACAACACGAACCCGTTGATGAGATAGATGATCGCGAAGACGATTGGGATGAAGGCCGCGCCGACCCATAAGAACTGCATGGGATCGGGCCCGCCCGCTGGGACCGGTCGTGCGGCCATCTGGGCCGCCGTCGCGGCCTTGTAAAACGGCAGGTTGACGATAAAGAGCGCGAGCTGCACGGCGACGACCACGAGGAACGGCACCAGGAATCTGGGGCGCTCCCGGACGCGCTCGAACACGGCGGTTGGCTCGGACAGCACCTTGAAGATGTCAGCCAGCGCGCTACCGGCACCGCTGTTTACCACTGGAGCCTGCTGAATCCCCTGCCCCATGGCGCCTCTCCCGTTGAGGTTTGTCGACGGCGCCAATATAGGCCGGGATAAGCCAAACGGGAAACAGGGTCTTCCCAGAATTCGCGACACGATGTAGGGTATCTGCAAGAGCTATGTTGCACACGTTGGCGCTGTCCCTGGCCGTTGCTGTCCAAGTGCCCGCAGCAACATCTGAACCGGTGCGCGTTTGGCGAAGCGATTCCATCGCGTTCGTCAGACTGCGTCAGCCGGGGCACCTGCTCGTGATGCACGTCGACGCAATCGGTCGTATCCAGGTGCTGTATCCGCTGACCCCCGACGACACGTTCACGGTTGCGAGCGCGGCACCAGCCGCGATCCCGCTCCCACCGACGGCGGAAGGCAATCCCGCAACGTTCATCGCGGTGCGCTCGCGCTGGGCGTTTAATTTCTCGGCACTCCAGCTCGGATCGTGGTGGGACTATCAGAACGCGCTCCTGTTGCAGCCGACCGCCGGTGACCCGCTCGCCGCGCTGCTCGAGATCGCCGATCGCGTGACCGACGGGCGGCCGTACGATTTTGCGGAAGCAACGTACGGCCGCGACGGGGTGGTGATCGCGCGCGGGCCGGTCGAACCGCCACAGGTCTGCTGGACCTGCACGCGGCCGCGGCCGACCGTCGTTGCGGCTGCCGCACCAGCGCAGACCAACTCGGTCGACTGCACGAACGCGACACTCACAAATGCGTTCTGCGGCGTCGCCAGCGCGCCGATCACGATCACCAGTGCCCAGCCCCCGGCTCCTCCGGCAGCGGCCTCCCAGCAGCCGGCGGCGATTCCGACGACGTACTACGCCTACCCGTATTACTTCTGGTCCACACGCGCGGGCGGCGTTGGCAGGCCGATGAACCCACCCTCTCTTCCGGTCGTTCCGCGCTCCCAGGGCGTCGCGTCGCCGATCCCATCGGCGGTCATCGTTCCTTCCGGCACGTCAGTGCGGACCGGCGGAAGACCCCGCGACTAAGCGCGTCTTAGGGGAGGGACTTGGCCCTCCAGGCGGGGACGGCGCTGCGGCTGTTGAACGTCAACTGAATCGGGTCGCTGCCGTCCGCGTTCATGACGAAGATTTCCTCGGTTCCGGCGCGCGTGCTGTGGAACGCAATGTGACTGCCGTCGGGTGACCAGACAGGGTCGTCATCTTCGATGAGATCATTCCGGGTGATCTGCGTGACTCCGCTGCCATCCGGATTCATGGTGAAGATATCGAGGTCGCCCCCGTCACGCGTGCTGCTGAACACGATCCGCCGTCCGTCGGGCGACCAGGCCGCGAAGTCACCCTCGTCGCTCGCGGGATCGTTCGTGATCTGGATTACGCCGCTCCCGTCCACG
This sequence comes from Gemmatimonadales bacterium, assembly GCA_035710265.1. Lineage (GTDB taxonomy): Bacteria > Gemmatimonadota > Gemmatimonadetes > Gemmatimonadales > GWC2-71-9 > 20CM-2-65-7. The sequence continues at coordinate 7,015 of DASTDR010000128.1, forward strand.
TTCATGACGTAGAAGTCGTTGTCGCCATCGCGGTCGCTCTGGAATAGGATCTGCTTGCCGTTGGGTGACCACGCGGTCGGGCGACCATTCTGGTTCGTTGGGGTCACGCCAGTCCCATCAGCATTCATGATCAAGATCCCCACGCCATCCCTAACAAACACAATTTGTTTCCGGTCGGGTGACCAGGCGCCCAGAAACCCGCCACCGTGCGTGAGTTGTGTGAGACCGGTTCCGTTGGCGTTGATTACAAAGATCTCGGTGAAGAAGACGTCGCAAGCGCCCGCGCATTTGGCGAACGCCACCTGGCTGCCGTCGGGCGACCAGATCTCGTCGATCTCCTGGTCCGTAGAGTTGGTCAGGTTCATCACGCCGCTCCCGTCCGGGTTCATTGCATAGATGTCAAAGTCACCGTCCCGAATGCTGTGGAACGCAATAGCGCCACGGAGGCTTGGTCCCGCGCTCACCCTGGTCGGCGGCGCGATCGCCTCATTGTCCGCCTGCAGGGCATCCCGCCCACCAATCACGATCGCGAAGGCCTTGAACGTCACCTTCCCGATGCTCGCGTCCGCGGGCGTAAACGTGTAACTGAAGTCAAAACTGGTGATACTGTTCCCTACGCTGAGAGGCACCGACTTGGTCACACTGCCGACGGATTCAAAGCCGCCGGGCACACTCTTGAACAGCAGCACCTCCACGGTTTCGGGGTACCGCTTGTTCTTGACCCCAACGACAATCGCCCGAGCCTGACCCGTACTCGCCGCGGTCGGCGCGGTGAGCCGGGTGATCGCAACGTCGTGTGTCCTAACATTCATGGGCTGGGAGGTCGAGGCCGTACGGCCGTCGAATGTCGTGATGGTCAGTTGAACGGTGTAGTCTCCGTCGGCGGCATAGTGATGGGTGGGACAGCAGCCCGTGCCGATTGCTCCATCACCAAACAGCCACTGCTGCGATTGAATCGCCTGGCCGGCTGAGTCGAATGACAAGTCAAAGAACTGGACGACATCAAACACCGAAGGGTCGAAGGGATTGAAGCCGAAGGCAGCCACTGGTGCCGGCGTGTCGCCCAGACGGAACTCCAGCAAACCGCCTTGGTCGAACAGGCCACCCACCACGATATGATAGGTCGTGCCGGCTTCCGCGTTGAATGCCACGCTCCCGGTACGACAACTCACCTCGGTCAACGCGTCCAGCGAACTCCCGGTGTAGACGCCGACCACGGTCGCAAAAGGAGCGCTGTTGCTTGCGAATACCGATCTCGGCTCTGGTGAGGTGAACGTGTACCAAGCGGTCCTACTTACAGGACCAAACGGGACTCCACACGACGGTGTGGGTTCGCCGTCCTGTATGGTTGCCGCGCTCAAATCGACCGGATCGCCGAACGGCAATGCGCCGATTGAAGTGGCGTTGAGGAAGTCGTCATTCGACGGTGGAAGCAGCTCTTGGATGTTCAGCTGATACGTGCCAGCCCCGCCCTGATCAAAACTGAAGTCACAGCATCTGGTGACCGCCAGGATGAAGACGCCATCACTCGGGATTGTCACCAGCAACCGGGAGTTCAGGGTGCTTCCGTTATCATCATTGATTGCGAGCAGATTGCAGCCAGAGTCGAACCATCCGAGGAAAGGATCGCTGAGCGTTCCTTGCCCGGTGGATTGTCCCTCGAGATCCACGCGCAGCGTGGTGCCCGGCGTGCCGGTGAACCGCACAAAATCGACATCGCCGCCGCCCGGCAGCGGAGATCCGTCAAGACTGCCGTTCAGCGTGAACGGCAGCTCGAGAGTCGCGAAGTTCTGTGCGGTGAAACAGGTGTTGTTGGGCTCGGCATCCGGTCCCTGCACGGATGCCAGCAGGGCAATGTGGCTAGGGGCCACAGGAGAGTCGTGGGTGCATGCAGCTATGACGGTCGCCACGACCACGACCAGTAAGGCTGGTCTAATCGAAAGCATGTGCCACCCCCGGTCAGAGGTAACAACGTAGGACAGCCGACGTCTCGTTCGGCAGTCGCGGCGATCTTGGAGTCCAGCGTGGCGCCGGAGAGGCGCGTCGCGTAGGAGGGCGAGAACCCGTGGCTTGGCTGTCGAACTACCGGCGGGGACTGTGTTGCTCGACAGCTTGCTTTACATAGCACCGAAACAGACGAGCGTCAAGTCTATCGGAAGACGATGGAAACGAAAAACGGGACACGGTGCGTGTCCCGTTTCTCGTTCTTAGTGGAGGCGCGGGGAATTGAACCCCGGTCCGAGCATGACTCCGATACCGATCTACGTGCGTAGACAGAGCTTTGGTGGTCTCACTACCTCGGCGCTCCGTCAGCCCTGGTAGCAACAAGCCTCTGAAATCTCTTGCGGCACCCGTTGAGGCCCCAAGTGCCGCCAGCCCGACTTTGCGATACGTGAGCGCCGCCTCAGGCGGGCTGCCACTCACGCAGGTGCGTGAAGCCGAAGCTTACGCAGCCAGAGCCAGTTCAGAGTTGGCTTGTGTAAAGTCCCAGTTGATTTACCAGGTGACTGAGAACCTGGGCACGCAACAGTACCCTCGCCAAACCCGTCGAAGCCTGTCGCCCCCTTTTTCGAGACCCTCTACGGGGTGAACTCTAGCGGGCCGCAGCCGCTTTTTCAACGCGGTTTCGGCCTAATTCCTTTGCACGGTACAACGCCGCGTCCGCCGCCGCGGGGAGATTCATCACATCCCCGACCAGCTCAGGGCACGAGGCGATGCCGCACGAGGTCGTGAGCGGATACACCGAGCCGCTCCACGTCAGTGGCTTGTCCGCCACGAGATGGCGGATCCGTTCAGCGACTTCCATCCCGTCGCGCAGTCCGGTGCGCGGCAACCACACGGCGAATTCCTCGCCGCCGATCCGCGCCACCAGATCGCCGTCGCGTACCGCGGTTTCCAGGAGGCGCGCGACATGCTTCAACGCCGCATCACCGGCGGGATGGCCCAGCGTGTCGTTGAGCTTCTTGAAGTGATCGAGGTCGACGTAGATGAGGGTGGAGTGTTTGCTCGATCCCCGCTCCGCCGCCGCGAGCGTGCGCTCGAATTCGCGTCGGTTGCGCAGGCCCGTGAGCGGGTCGACCACGGCCCGCCGTTCCGCATCGTGCACCGCTCGCGCCGCCGCGAGCCTCGGGCCGAGATCGGTCAACAGCGGACTCAGGTCGTCCAGGAGCGGTGCGTCGGCTTCCAGCGGTGGGCCGAGCAGAACGAACGCGCCGACCGAAATCGATCCATCGAGCAGCGGATACGCCGTCCCCGCGCGCTCGCTGCGGCGCCGCTCCGGGACACCCGTCCCGAATACGTCTTCGGCACCGCGCGTGGCGACGGGGATTCCCGTGGCGATCGCCCGCGCCACGGCCGACTCGGTCGACAGCACAAAACCCGCCAGGCGGCGATCCGTCGCGCTCGAGACCGCGACGATACGCGCGTGCTCCGCGTCACCCACGACAATCGCCACCGGCCGGTCGGTGAGCTGCTCACCGAACTCGACCGCCGCGCGCGCGATGCTCTCCAGGGTTTGGGCGGCCGCAATGGCGCGCGTGACGCGACCGGCCACGATGCGGGCTCGTGGGATCGCATGCTGTTCCTCGGCGAGACGCACCCCGGCGACGTAACGCCGGAGCGCACTCGCGATCGTTTCCACCAACATGTCGGGGTGATTGCTGCCCGGCAGTAGCAACCCCGCACCGTACGGGAAATCGCCGACCGCGACGAATGTCCCCTCCGGATCGCGCACGACGTGCAGCCGGCCGTCTACGGACGCGAGCTGGACGACGGCGGCGCCGCGGCGGCGCTCCTGGCTGTCGGGATCGGGGATGGAGAGCACCTCGACGGGACCATCACTGAGGCCGGCTGCCCAGCCGGCTCTCGCGCCATAGGCCTGCCGCAACAGGTCGAGGACTTCGCTCAGCCCCAGGGGCGGCGGGCCGCGGCGCCGCAGGCGTCCGGGACGCCAGCGAATCGTCCAGCCAATCGCGAGCGCGATGCCGCCGGCGGCGGCAAGACCAGCCCACTCAAGGCCCCGCCAGATCCCAAACGCAATGGCACCGATTCCGACCAGCTGCATGGCGAGC
>DASTDR010000129.1:0-2967 GCA_035710265.1 Gemmatimonadales bacterium
CTGCTGCGGGAGCTCCGCACGACCTCGTCCGAGCGGGCCTTTACCGCCGCCATGTCCACGCGCACCGCGCCGTCGATAACCACGCCGAACTCGCCCGCGCGTCGCGCCAGGTGGGCCGCGTATGCGCTCGCGACCTGGGTCTTGGTGGGCGTGCAGCCGACGTTCACGCAGGTACCGCCCACGAGGTTGCGCTCGACGAGCGCGACCGTCTGGCCGGCGCCGGTCAGGCGGCCCGCGAGGGGCGGACCGGCCTGACCGGCACCGATCACGATCGCGTCGAAGGTCTTCATCGCATCGCCACCACGATCCCGGCCGCCAGCGCGATCGCGAGGGCATCCTCGACGAGCGCCGCGGGATGGTCGTTGCCGAAGGCGGCCGCCATCTTCCCGCGCAACGCGCGCCCGCCAAGGGTGCCGATTCCGGCGCCCACGATCCCGGCGATCGCGCCAAGGAGACCCGAGCCGGCCGACGCGCCGATGGCCCCGCCGCACACCGCGCCCGAGACGATGCGCCCGCCGAATTGGAACGGCACGGTGCGGCTCGGGGTAAACGGAAGCTGGTCGGCCACGAGCTCGCCCAGCGCCAGCGCTGACCAGATCCAGCGCGCCCAGGGATGGCCAAAGACGAGCAACCACCCGCCGCTTGCTTCCAGCCAGCCCAGAAACGCGGCCCAGGCCAGGGCAGCCGGCGCCAGGAAGGTGCGGGACCCGGCGACGACGCCCAGCAGCAGGGCGAGCCCCAGCGCGGCGACGTTCATGGCGGTCCTCCTCTCGAGGGTCGTATCGGCCGGTGGCGGAGAGGATACTCCAAGCAGAAGGCGTCGGTTCGAAAAAAAGCACCGTGAGTCGATTCGATCTTTTGCTAGGCTGCAACCGGGACTCACTCCGAAGGTGCCCGATCCAATCTGAACGACGCACGGAGGCCATGATGAATACTCAGGTCGATATGAAGCTCGAAGCCGTCGTGATTCCGGTGTCCGACGTCGATCGCGCCAAGCGCTTTTACGGCAGCGTGGGGTGGCGGCTGGACGCCGATTTCGCGTTCGACAACGGCTTCAGGGTGATCCAGGTCACGCCGCCGGGCTCGGGATGCTCGGTCCAGTTCGGCACGAACGTCACTTCGGCCGAGCCGGGCTCGGCCGAGGGCCTGTACCTGGTCGTCTCCGACATCGAGGCGGCCCGCGAGGCTCTCGTCGCCCGCGGCGCGGGGGTCAGCGAGGTGTTCCACCCCGAAACGCCGGGAGCCCAGTTCCAACCCGAGGGCACGAGCGGTCGCGTCCCAGGGCCCGCGCCCGACCACCAAAGCTACGGCTCGTTCGCAACGTTCCGCGATCCCGACGGCAACGCCTGGCTGCTACAAGAGATCCGGACGCGGCTTCCCGGGCGAGGGTTCAACCCGGACGTGGACACGCTCACGGAGCTTTTCCGCGAAACGGAGAAGCGCCACGGCGAGTACGAACGAAGCGCTCCGAAGCACCATTGGTCGGGGTGGTATGCCGCCTACGTCGTTGCCCGCGAGCGCGGGAGGACTCCCGACGAGGCCGCGAAGGATGCCGCCCTCCACATGGAGGAGACTCGCGACGCCGCGACGGGCTAGAGGACGGCCGGCACGTTGAGATGACTGTTGGATGGCCCGGAGATCGATGAAGTCGGTTCCCCTTGGTTGCTCTCACTCACGAAACGCAGCGATTTGTGCGGCGGCGACGTCCGCTCCGGAGGCGGGGTCGAGGTCCACCTTGCGCCTGAGCTTCTCGACAAACGCGGCACCGGCTGCCTGGCCACGCTCGGTTTCTCCAGATGCAGAACGACACGATGATCTTCGTCGAATCCATCATGGATGCGTACGACGCCCTCGCCCCGTACATCCAATGTTGACGCCACCAACCGGCCCGTGATACCGCTTTGTATCCTCGTTCACCGGATCCGCCGATCCCAGGACTTCCGAATTCGACTGCTAGGAAAGGAAGTGGCGTTCTCATGAGACTCCTTTGGGTGTGCGCCGCTCTCGCGGGCGCAGGCTCGGCGACGCAGCCGCCGGCAATTTCTCTTCCGGAGTATCTGAGGAGAAATCAGTTCACCCAGAAGGACCTGGAGGCCATCGAGCGCGGCGCGGCGGTCGCGAAGCTCGTCCAGGTGGAAGAGAAGACCGAGACCCGCATCCTGGGAGTGGTGAAGATCCGCGGAAACCCCGAGGACTACGTCGCTCGACAGCGCGACATCGTGAAATTCGAGCGGGGCACCGGCGTGCTCCAGATCGGCCATTTCCGCGACCCCGCCACCGCGGCCGACCTCGACGGTCTTACGCTCGACGAAGAGGACTTCGAGGACTTGAAGAACTGCCGGCCGGGAGAATGCGATATCAAGCTGAGCGACTCGAGCATCGAGGCCTTCCGCAAGCTCGACTGGGAAGCGCCGGACGTCCATTCCACCGCGGAACAGGCGGCACGCCGCATGCTCGCCGACTTCCTGAACGCCTACCGGAGTGGTGGAAACGAGGCCTTGAGCGCGTTCCATGACAAGAAGAAGCCCCTCCTGGTGAAGGAACAGTTCGAATCGATGATCGAGATGCGAGACCTTCCCACGTATTTCCCGAGCCTGCACGCGTTCTTGAAGGATTACCCCCGGGCCACGATCCCCGGAAGCGAAGAGCTCTTCTACTGGTCCAAGGTGGACTTCGGGCTCAAGCCCGTCGTTCGTCTGAACCACGTGGTGATCTACCGGCCGAAAGAGATCGAGGCCGTTCCCTGCGTCATCGCTTCGAAAATGATCTACACCACGCACTACTTCAATACCGGCCTCGAGTTGAAGTTCCTGGTGGTTTCGGGGGATTCACCCGGCTCCTATTATCTGGTGTCCATGAATCAGTCCCGTAGCGATGGCCTCACCGGCTTCATCGGCACCTTCGCCGGCGGGCGAATCCGCGGGAAGGCCCGGGAGGGGTCGGAGAAGTATCTTGCGGCGGTCAAGA
>DASTDR010000130.1:0-3868 GCA_035710265.1 Gemmatimonadales bacterium
GCGATCGTGCAGGTGATTCTGCGTGGAGCCGCCCACCGGGACGTTCACGTCCAGGATGCGAAGCTCGGCGTTCTCGAACACCACCCGGTGCCGCGGGTCCTTGTTGAGCGGAACCTGAGCGGCGGCAACCGCGGCCATGGCGACGACAATCGGGCAGACCCAGCGTGACGCGTGCATGGTGCCGATCATCTACCATTGACGCCCCGGGTGCCACACTTTCCTGCGGCTTGGCTCTCGGCTCCGGACGCTACTTCTTCTTCTCGTCCGCTCGGGCCGCGCTGAGGATGTTCGCCAGACCATAATTGCCCTCATGACAGTCCGACTCATACATTCCGGCGTCGGATCTCCACAGCGTGTTCTGGACGGTCCACGGTGTCGCATACGTCGCTGGATCTGTGAAGGTGACCTCGTAATCGATCGCATCGGCAGCAACCCGAGTGAATCGTTCAATCGTCCGCAGGTTTCTGGTCGCGCCCCGGAACAGCATCCGATCGTTGTAGTTCGTGGTTTCAACGACGAGCGTCTGGCCTTCCCAATGGCCTCGCGGGTCGCCCAGCCACGAACGGATGTTCGAGCCGACGTGACGACGGCCATCGAGCGGGATGATTCGCTGATCGTGTCCTTCCTCCATCACGATGACGACGTACTCCGGGGTCTGCAGGATGCTGTGGTAGTTACTAAAGAACGGATTCGGATCGAATAACCCGCCAAACGCCACGCACCGCTCCGTGTGCGTCCGATCCTCGGGGCGATTCGCCGGCAGCTCTCCTGCCTCGCTCATCGCGGCTGGGGTGGAGAGCCAGCGTTTACGGCCCTCGGCGGTAAACGGAATCTGGCCATCCGCCGGGCTCACGACGAGAGAGGTGCGCAGGTTCCGGGCGACCTTGGCCGTGTCCATCCAGACGGCGAGGCTTTCGACGCAGCCCGCTTCTTTCTCCGGAGGGCACGCATTCGTTGGGTCCAACTGGTTGATGAAGCCGACGATTGTCTTCGCATGATCCCGTTCGGCCGCGGCAGCCTCCTCTTTCGTAAACGAGGCCTTGTTCCCAAGCGCCTTCGGCCGCTCCATCGGCACCGGGGTCTGGTTGTTCCAGACGCCCTGCAGATCCGGATGACCCCACGGCGTCGTGAATGTTTTCGTCTGCGCCGCAACGACTTGTGACAGGGCAAGCAGCAGCACGGCCGCAATCACGCTGACCACTATGCGCTGGGGTGACATCGCTCGATCTCCCATTCGCTGACGACGTGTGACGTTCAATCCGCCGACTTAGCGCCGCCTGTCGGTTGGCTGGGCCGCTTTTTAGAGGTGCTTGCTACGGCGATTCCATTAACGAGTTTCGCCGAATCGATTGGGCTTCGACAGGGTGACCCGACTGCACCTGGGCCCATGGCTCCAAGTAGAGCCGCACGTGAACCGCAGTGATCCCTTCGGGCGCGCCAGGCCAAGCGGCCAGCACGCCGCCAATCGCGGCGGGGCGCGGATCGCCGGAGAAGGCAAACCGCAACGCGGTGCGGTAGCGAACGCCCACCTGGACGGAGCAGCCTCCCTCGGCGGCGGACGCCACCTGGCTGGCCAGGGCAGTGAGCCAGCTCTCCACCTCCGCCAGCCCGATGGGACGCGTATCGATCCAGTAGACGTCGAGGACGTCGCTAATCCACATGTGACGCATACTTTGCTTGAACGCCGCGAGTGAGCCACTGCGGAGAAGCAGCTCTCCCAGGTCCATGACCGTGCCCTCTTCGGCGCTGAACAACAGTCCTCGTGTGCTCCGCACGTGACGGCCCGGCTCTCCGGCTGCAAGGCCCGGTGGCAGCAGCGCCGGGTCCGACATCGTTTCTCCGTCCTGATATCGACGAATGAAGCTGGGAAACGCTTGAAAGACAGTGTCGCTGTCCAGTGTCCAGTCCTGAAAATCGCGCAGGGCGGCGCGCAACGCACGCGCGGCCTCGCCCACGGGCCCCGAGTCGTTGAAGAGCGGGCCGTCGGGACGCGTCATCAGCCGCCGAGCACCAGCTGCGAAATCTGTCTTTGACGCCCGAGTCGCCAGACCGCGCACCAGCGTGGCGACCACCTGATACGGGACCGGCCGTCTGACCAGGAGACGACGCATGACGTCATAGAGCTCGCCGGGCGACGCATCGCTCGAGAGCAGGGCCTGCACGCGGGCGTGCAGCTGCGTCAGTTGCGGATCCTCAGCGCTTGGCGATGCGAGCAAAGCGGTGAGGCACGCTCGCAGACGGACGCGCCCGTCGTGAAGTCGGCGCCGAAACGATCCGACGGGAATATCGACGAATCGGGCCGCGTCCTCACAGGCGTAACCCTCAAAGTAGTGGAGGACGATAGCCTCCCGTTCTGCAGGCGGAAGACGCTCGACCGCCTGGCAGACGAGCACCGCCAGCTCGCGCCGTTCGAGCGACTCGTTAGGATCCGGCACGTCCGGGTGGACGGCCGCCTCGGACGGTTCGGTCGCTCGGGCGGTCTGTCGCGCCTGGCGCATGGCAACCCGCTTCACGATTCGACGCAGCCAAGGGGCAAATCGGTCGGGATCCCGCAACCGTGAGAGCGTCGGTAGGGCCAGCCGAAATGCCTCGGCCGCCGCGTCCTCCGCGCTCGCATACTCTCCGAGGACGCCATAGGCGGATGCTCGGGCAGCGCGCCAGAAGCGTGTGTACAGTTCCGCGACGGCTGAACCGTCGCCGGCCTGTGCCGCGAGCACCAGCTCTCGGTCCGAAAGGGGCGAATGCCGGGCGCTCATTTCGCCGAATAAGTGTCGGTTCGTCACCGAAACGTTCGGTCGGAACCAAGGATCACGAAAGTCGGCTTGGCATTCCCGGGCCGGGACCTTCACCGCAGCATTCAAGTTCTGCCCGTGCTGCCCGATCAATCCTGGATCTGACCCACCTGACGAAGTACGCCCGCCCGGGAACCTGAGCTTGGGTGCGCTATTTCAGCCTGAACGTCATCTCGACCCTTACCGCGACCGCGACGGGCTTCCCGTCCCTCGTGCCTGGCAGCCACGTCCACTGCGAAAGGGCGTCGATGGCGCGCTGATCCAGACCGTAAGTCGAATCGAGCGAGCGAACGACCGTGATATCCCCAATCGACCCGTCTGCACGCACGACGGCTTCGAGCAGCACCATGCCTTCGATTCGGGCGGCCATGGCGGCCTGGGTGTACTCCGGATTCACCTGAGTGCGCGGCTGCGGTCGCGTGACTCCCTCGCGTACTGCGCCCTGCCCGGCGGCCGGAGCCAGCCTGGCCGCAAGCTGCCGCGCCGACACCTCTGTCACTCCAGTGATCACCGCGCTGTTGCTGAATGGCGCGCGAACGGTCCCCGAGCTAATCACGTTTCCATCGAGAACGATGGCCATCGGCCGGCCGAGATGCGCCGCGGTTCCGCTCGCGATCCGCGCCGCGGCCGCGTCGCTGAACGTCACGCTCACGCCGAACAACCCTGCGCTCGGCTCGACGACGCGGGCGCTCGTGACGTCGGCCCCGGTCGCGAGAGGCGTGGGATGCAGGTAGACGCGCTGATCCGAGCCCTGTACGACTGACTCGATCAATCCCGCGCCCGGAGCCGTCTCCGCGAGCCGGATCTCCAGACGCGCTTGCCCGTTGGCCTGTCGTCCGAGCGCGCCCAGCTCGAGCGGCAGCGCCCACGCGGACGCACCCGCTGCGACGATTGTGACCAGCGCCAGCACCGCCGCGGTCCAGGCCCGACGCGTGAACGACATGTGAGCCTCCTTCGAAAGCTGCCGGAACCGGTGATTCAGATGCCGCCGCCGCAGAAACGCGGTGGACAGCGTGGTGAAGCGATCTGCGTCGGCAAATGTCATCAGCGCGTTCATGTACTCGCGCTTCGATGCG